>NZ_JBIVNJ010000011.1:0-225237 GCF_044753585.1 Streptomyces sp. NPDC088354
TCCGCATACTGATCCGTCGAGCAACGAGCCGCTACCGCTGGGACGCCCGACCCACCACCCGACGCCTCACATGATCCATTTGCCGGTCGGTCTTAAGGGAACTTGATCAATCCGTGGAGCGGTTCGCGACGGCAGTCGCGCAGGTCGTGCCGGGGATGGTAGCCTCCGCGGCCGCTGTGGATCATCCTCCCGACACGCCGGGCCGTGGTCACGCGGCGGGGGCTGCGGGCATGCGCGGGGATACTGCGGCCATGCGCGTCGACTTCGATCCCGGGGCCATGAGCAGTGGCGCCTTCTACCGGTTCATGACCTCCGTGGTCGTCCCCCGGCCGATCGCGTGGATCTCCACCGTCACACCGGACGGACTGATCGCGAACCTCGCGCCGCACTCGTTCTTCAGCATCGCGAGCACCGATCCGCCGATCGTGCAGTTCACCTCGATCGGCCGCAAGGACTCGCTGCGCAACGTCGAGGACACCGGCGAGTTCGTGGTCAACTTCGCCTCCGAGGAGCTGCTGCGCCTCATCAATGCCACGGCCACCGACTTCCCGCGCACCGTCAGCGAGTTCGACTACGCGGACATCGAGCGCGAGCCCAGCCTGCGGGTGCGCCCACCGAGGGTGGCCGGCTCACCGATCGCCCTGGAGTGCCGCTCGCACACCACCGTGCGGATGGGCAACTCCACTCTGGTCTTCGGACGCGTGCTCCACGCCGTCGCCGACGAGGACGTCCTCGCCGACGGCCGCCCCAGCGCCCCGCTGCTGCGCCCGCTCACCAAGCTCGGCGCCGACGAGTGGGGCACCCTCGGCGAGATCCTGCACCTCAACCGCATCCCTTACGAGGAGCCCCGCCCCGCGGCGGCGTCGGGACCGGCCGCGGGCGTCTGAGCGGGCATGTCGGGCTGGAAACCGTTGTGCGGATCCACCGCAGTGTGGTGACGAGTTCCTCGCCGAAGTCCTCGCACAGGGCGAGCAACGCGCGACCGGTGGACGAATCGAGCAGCCCCGCGGACTCGGGAGAACCCGGAGGCCATCGAGGCGAGCCGACTCGACCGCGGAGTCGCGTGACGCGAAACAGCCCTCGTGCGCGCGGTCCCCCAGGCCGGCGAGGTACCGGCGGTGGGCTTCCTCCGAGGGGTGGGAGAAGAACGGGTTCTCGACGAGGCCGTCGAGGCGGCCCGCCAGTTCGGCCGAGCTTTCGACCACGCGCTCCGCCGCCTCGGCGCCGGACGTGTCCAGGAACCGTCGACGGTCTGCAGGCTGTTGACGGTCTCCGACTGGACGAGCCGGACGGCGTCCGGCTCGACTTCTGAGGTGAAGAGCGGCGCCGCGGACAGCTTGGCGAACGCTCGCCGGTAGGCCCGGTCCTGCCGCTGACCGGCAGGCGCCGCCACCAGTCGGAACAGCGACTCCGATGCGGCCCTGGTCGGTGCCCCATTCCGGGTCCAGTTCGAAGGCGAGCAGTGGCGCCCGCCACCGCCACAGGCCCAGGACGGCGGTGCGGCGCCGGTGGACGGGGTTCGGGGCCGGTATCGCTCGACGGTCACCACGGCTCAGGACGTCCTGTGGGCGGGGTCACGGTCGTGGGGCCGCGCCGTCGGCGGGGGCGGGTGGCCGTGGACGGCGGTGAGGCGTTGCAGGGCGTCGTCGATGCGGTCGAGAGCGGCGTGGGCCGGTACGGGGCCGTGCGGGGCCGGCGCCGGCAGGGCGCGGCGGGGCGGGCCAGGGCGGCGGCCGAGGGCGCGCCGGACGGCGACGGCATTGGCGGTCAGGGCCTCGGCACGGACGGCGAGGCCCGGCTCGGGCGGGACGGGGAGCAGGGCCAGGGCGCCGACGGGCTCGGCGCAGGCGCGGAGCGCGTCGAGGGCGTCGGCGGGGTGAGGGGCCGCGCGGCGCAGAAGCCGGGAGAGCGTGCGGTGGGCCCGGAAGGGAGCGGCGATCTCGTCGAGACGCAGGAGGCTGTCGTCGAACCGGGCACGTGCGGCGCCGAGTTGCGCGGCGTCATGACCGCGGAACGCGGACAGCAGGTCGGTGAGGGCGGCCAGCGCGTCGGCGGTGCGGCGCCGGGCCACGTCGCCCGAGCGGACGGGAAGGACGAACCAGGAGGCGGCGACACCGGCGAGTGCGCCGAGGACGACGGCCTCCAGCCGGATGACCAGGACGTCGGCGCCGGTCTGGCCGTAGTAGCCGTACAGCAGCGAGAGCGCGGCGGTGACGGCCCCCGCCCAGTACGCGTAACTGAGGCCGCGCAGCCATGAGGCCACCGCCAGCACCGCGAGGACGACCGCGATCGAGGAGGGGTCGCCCGGGGCGAACGCCCCCGCGAGCGAGGTCGCCACCGCGACACCCGCTGCCGCGCCGACGATCCGCAGGACGCTCTTGTGCACGACGTCGCCGCGGCCCCGGTTGCCGCTGCACACGATGAACGCGGTCAGCACGGTCCAGCTCCAGTGGTCCGGGAACACGAGCCGGCCCACGAGGAACGCGGTGCCCAGCGCCAGGGCCATCTGGCAGGCCATGCGGTCGCTGACGGCCGGACCGGTGGCCGTACGGGGCCGCGGGGCGGGCGTGGCCGGGGGAGCGGCGGACCCGACGATCCCGGCCCGGGCGGCGGCGAGTTGGCACACGGCCACACTCAGGAACGCGATCAGCGCCGCGACGGCCGCCCACAGGAACCGCGCGCCGCCGGAGCCGGGCGCCACCGGTGTGACGAGGACGGCGACGAAGGGCAGGGTCGCGAGCGTCCCGGCCGCGGTGGCGACGGGGCCGAAGCGCCGGACCCAGATCGCCGCGCCGACACCGAGGGCGAACACGGTGCTGCCGATCGCCGGAAGCCGGAACAGCAGCCACCCCACCCCCGACGTCGCCACCGCCACCACAGGCAGCACTGCGAGCCCGAGCAGCCGGCGGCGCAGCGCGGCCCCCCGCTGGACACGGGCCAGCGTCAGGGTGAGCGCGACCGTGAGCACCACGATGCCGTCGTCGAGCCCGAACCCCCTGAGCCGGAGGGCGGCGCCGAACGCGAGCAGCAGGGCGGCGGAGGTGACCGCGGCGTCGGGTATCCCGCGAAAAATACTGCGCATTCGCGTACTGCTTTCAGGTCAGAGCACAGCAACGGGCGCAAGAGTAGCAAGTGATAGCGTAGTGATATGACGGAGGAGACGGTAGGACCCGGGCGCAAAGAGGAGCCGCAGCCCCTTCTGGGGGCGGCGTCGGAGATCCGCCGTGGCGCGTCCCGGCTCGCCCGCAGGCTCCGGGCAGAACGTTCCCCCGGAGCGCTCAGCGCCAACAAGGTGGGCGTGCTCGGCCACCTCTACCGCCACGGCCCCGCCACCCCGGGCGAGGTGGCCACGGCCGACCGGCAGCAACCGCAGTCCCTGACGCGGGTGTTCGCCGAGCTCGAACGTGACGGCCTGATCTCCCGCGCCGCCGGCGAACGCGACCGCCGCCAGACCCTCCTCGCCCTGACGCCGGCCGGCCACGCCGCCCTCCTGGCGGACGTGGCCGAACGCGACGCCTGGCTCGCGTCCGCGCTCGCCGGACTGAGCGAGACCGAACGCGAGGTGCTGCGCCTGGCCGGACGCCTGATGGACCGCCTCTGCGACCCGTGAGCCGTGGGGTCGGGCCGGTTACGCGCCCTCCTCGTCCCACAGGTCGGTGCTGTGCGCGCCGGTCAGCGCCCGGACGCGGGCGAGCACATCCCCGGCGGGGCGCGGCGCGAGCCGCCTGCCGTCGCGCAGCCGCAGCGCCACACGGCCGTCGAGAGCCTCCTCGGCACCGATGACGGCCTGGTACGGGACCAGGCGGGCCTGCCTCACCCGTGCGCCCAGGCTGCCGCGCTCCGGCCCGGCGACCTCGGCGCGCAGCCCCAGGTCGAGGCAGCGCTCGGCGAGCGCCTCGGCGACGGGCAGTTCGTCCGCGGAGACCGGGAGGACCGCGATCTGGGTCGGCGCCAGCCAGGCGGGGAACGCGCCGCCGTGCTGTTCGACGAGATGGGCGACGGCCCGCTCCACGCTGCCGATGACGCTGCGGTGGACCATGACCGGGCGGTGCCTCGCGCCGTCCGCGCCGATGTACCGCAGGTCGAAGCGCTCGGGCTGATGGAAGTCGACCTGGACGGTGGACAGGGTCGACTCGCGGCCGGCGCCGTCGGCGACCTGCACGTCGATCTTCGGCCCGTAGAACGCGGCCTCGCCCTCCACCGCCTCGTACGGCAGACCCGAGCCGTCCAGCACCTCGGTGAGCAGCGCGGTCGACCTGCGCCACAGCTCCGGCGCCGCGACGTACTTGCCGCCGGGTCCGGGGAGGGAGAGCCGGTAGCGGGCGGGGGTGATGCCCAGTGCCCCGTACGCCCGGCGGATCAACTCCAGGGCCCCGCGGGCCTCGTCGGCCACCTGGTCGAGGGTGCAGAAGATGTGTGCGTCGTTGAGCTGGATCGCCCGGACGCGGGTCAGTCCGCCGAGCACGCCCGACATCTCCGAGCGGTACATGCCGCCGAGTTCGGCCATGCGCAGTGGCAGCTCGCGGTAACTGTGCCCGCGGGACCGGTAGATGAGCGCATGGTGCGGACACAGGCTGGGCCGCAGGACGACCTGCTCGCCGCCCATGTCCATGGGCGGGAACATGTCGTCGCTGTAGTGGGACCAGTGCCCGGAGATCTCGTACAGCTCGCGCTTGCCGAGGACGGGGGAGTGGACGTGCCGGTAGCCGGCACGCCGCTCGGCCTCGTGGACGTAACCCTCCAGGGCGTGGCGTACGGTCGCGCCGTCGGGCAGCCAGTAGGGCAGGCCGGCGCCGATCAGCGGGTCGGTGTCGAACAGGCCGAGTTCGCGGCCGAGTGTGCGGTGGTCGTGCACGGCGGTCTCCTCGCGGGGTGGCGGAGCGAGCGACCGCGGGTACGCAGAAGCCCCGGGGCACTCGCCCCGGGGCTTCTGACTGAAGGCATCGATCAGCGCGCCGGGACACTCTCCGGCGTCGTCGTCATGGCAGCGCGCTTCATGCGGACGACGGTAACAGGGGTGGGTCGTGGATGCCGGGTATTTTCCGGCCGGCCGGGCGGCCGGGCGTGACGGGGCGGGGTGGCGAGGCGGCCCTGTGATCGCTCTCTCCCATGTTCAGGCATCCAACCGCCGTGGGGGGAGGGCCCGTTCCACGCCGCCGCCGTCCTGGTGCAGATCGCCGCCTCGGCCGCCCCGACCTCGCCGCGGGCGGGGTGCTGCGGTCGCCGTCCGGTCATTCCGGCATGTCGTCGTGGCGACGTGGCGTCGTTCTGGGGATCGACGCCGCTTCGGTGCACCCCGGTTGCCGTGTCGACCCCGCCCTCATCGCCGGTCCAGGGCGATCCGCGCACGGCCGGTTCTGCTACGGTGACCGGCGTGTTCCTCTCCCGTGCGTAGAACGTCGCGCCAGCCGTGCCCCGTGGTGCCGGTCGTCCGATGTCCCCGCACGCTCACAGCGCGCGCTCGCGCGCCTGCCCATTCGAGGAACCTTCTGTGCATTCGTCCTCTCGCACACCGTCGTATTCCGCCGTGCTGCGGACCCCCCATGCCTTCCGGACGTTCGGCGCGGCTCTGCTGGGCCGGCTCTCCTACGGGATGGTCTCCCTGGCGCTGATGCTCGCGGTCAAGGGATCCACCGGGTCGTACGGGACCGCCGGCGCCGTCATGGCCCTGTTCGGTCTGACCAGCGTCTTTCTCTCCCCTGTCCGGGCCGCTCTGGTCGACCGGCACGGGCCGCGCCGGGCACTGACCCCGATGGCCTGCGCGTACGCGCTGCTCCTGGTCGTGCTGGCCGCTGCCACCTGGAGGCCCGGCGCTCCCGGGCTGCTCCTGGCTCTGACAGCCGTCGTCGCCGGCAGTTGCACGCCGCCGCTGGGCCCCGTGATGCGCACCGTGTGGGGCACGCTGATGCCCGACCACCAGCTGCGGCAACGGGCGTTCAGTCTGGACGCCGTGGCGGAGGAACTGCTGTTCGTCACCGGGCCCCTGCTGGTGGGCCTGCTGGTGGCACTCGCCACGCCCGCGGTCGCCGTCGCGGTGAGCGCCGCCCTGGTCCTCACCGGCACGTTCGCGTTCGTCTCGTCCCCCGCGATCCCGGCCGCGGCCGGCCACGGGACCGGCAGCGGGGCGGCCGAGGAGGCAGGGGAGAGCCCCGCGGCGGGACCGGCCCCGCGGTGGAAACCCGGACCCGAGCTGGGGCAGGCGATCGCGCTCACGGCCGGTGCGGGCGTGTGCCTGGGAGCCCTGGATCTGCTGGTCGTGGCCGTCACCGAACGGCAGCACCAACCCGGAGCGGTCGCCTGGATCCTGGCCGCGCTCTCCGCGGGCAGCGCGGTCGGCGGCCTGGCCTACGGAGCGCGGTCCTGGCGCAGCCCCGCCCGGAAGCGGTTGCCGATCCTCATCGTGGGCATGGCAATCCCTCTCGCCGCGGCCGGGATCTCCCCTGATCCGTGGAGTCTCGCGGCCGTGGTGACACTCGCGGGCCTGTTCGTCGCACCCGCCCTGAGCACCGCCTACCTGATCGCCGACGAGTCCGCCGCTGCCGGAACGCGCAACCGGGCCGGCGCCTGGGTGAACACGGCGATCAACGCCGGATCCGCGAGCGGGACAGCCGCGGTCGGCCTCGTCATCGGCAGGCTTCCCCTGGCACTCTGCTTCGCGCTCGCCGTGACTCCCGCCCTGGCCTCCGCGATCACGGTCTGGAACCGGGTGCGCCACCCGGCGCCGCCCGCCCGGACCGCCCCGGAGCCGCTCCGGACCCCCACGTCCGCCCCCGAGTGACGCCGCCGCGGGCCGGGGGGAGGCCGTGTCAGGCCGAAGCAGCCGGTCGGGGCGTGTCGCGCCGTGCGGGCTCGGCCACAGCGGGGCCGCCAGCGGTAGGAGGCGTGTTCACCCGTGCCGCGGTTGCAGCGCATCGGGAGCCGGTGGCTGCCGGGCCGCAGTTCGGGCAGGTCGATGACGGCATCGTCGAGGAAGCGGTGCCCCCTGGCGTGAAGTGGTGGCGGCGGAGGAACCGTGAGCGGCCTGGACCGAGATGATCCGCGGGAACTCGGCCCGAGTCCGCACCGACCGGATCCGGCCCACCGCGGCTACTCGTGGATCCGGGCCGCTGACAACGGGAGGGCCACGGGCCGGCAGGTGACCGGTTCGAGCTGTCCTCGAGCGGCGAGGTGGCGCTCACCCGGGCCGCCCACGCGTCGAGCCAGTCGTACAAGGTGCCGTGCGCCCAACTGCCCCCCGTCGTCCGCCCACTCGCCACGGCCGACAACACGGGCGAGGGCGCGCCTGGTTCAGGGCACGGCGACGCCCGGGGCCGGCTCGTGACGAAACGGGACCAGCCCGGGGCGGGCGGTGGATCAGACGAGCGGCTGGCCGCCGTCGACGGGCAGCGAGACGCCCGTCATGAAGGTGTTGGTCATCGCGAAGACCGCCGCCTGGGCGACGTCCTCCGTGGTGCCGATCCGCCCGGCGGGATTGGCGGCGGACAGCCGGGCGAAGAAGTCGCTCTTCTTCCGGTCGCCCAGCGCGTCCCACGCCCCGGTGTCGATGGTGCCGGGGGAGATGGCGTTGACGCGGATCGGGGCGAGTTCGACCGCCAGGGAGCGGGTGATGGTGTTGACCGCTCCGTTCGTCGCGGCGACGCCGACGAAGCCGGGATCGGGTTCGAGGGCGGCGACACCGGAGAGCAGGACGAACGAGCCGTCCGCGGGCATCCGGGGTGCGAAGTGCTTGGCCAGCATGATCGGGCCGACGACCTTGGTGTGGAAGGACAGCACGATCGCCTCGGGGCTCAGCTCGCCGACCAGGCCCCTGGCGCGTGCGGAGGCCGCGGACACGATGTGGTCGACGGCGCCGAGGTCCTCGGCCAGGGCCGCGATCGACGCCTCGTCGGTGAGGTCGACGTGCCGCACCGTCACGCCGGTGTCGCGGTACGCCTCCTCGAGGCCGGTCACGGTACGTCCGGCGGCCACGACGCGTCCGCCCTCGGCGAGCGCCGCGTCGGCGATCGCCCGGGCGATCCCGCTGCCGCGGCCGACCACGAGCACCGACCGGTCCTTGAGGGATGTGGGCATGGGGATCTCCTTCGACGGTGCCGCCCTCGAACGGCGCGGGCGGACGGAACGGACCGGGGAACGACGGGAAGCACGAGGAATGACGGGGACGACGGGGAACGCGCCGCGGCCGGCCGGCGCGCCGCCCCCGGGGGTCAGGTGCCGCGCACCTCGGCGGCGTCCAGGCCGCGGTCGACCCCGTGGGGGAGGACCTGCTGGCCGGGTTCGAGGGCGAGCCGTTTGCCGTCGAGCAGTACCTCGACCTGGTCCGGTTCGAACGAGACGAGGCCCCTGACCCGTCCGACCTGCGCGTAGGCGTCGCGGTACGACCACGCGGCCTTCCGCGAGCCGTCGATGTCGTAGTAGTCGGCGAGGCCCTTGTAGGGGCAGAACGTCTGTCCCTCGACGGGGGTCAGCGCCGTCTCGTCGACGTCCGCGCGCGGCACGTACCAGCGGGGCGCGAACCCGGATTCGTACAGCACCACCGGATGCTCCGAGCGGGCCACGACGCGGCCCTCGGAGCGCACCTCCAGGGTGCGGGAGGTGTCGCGGATGTCGATGCGGTGGTAGGCGTCGGCGGCGTGCCCGAGGATGCGCTCGTCCTCCTCGTAGAAGCCGTCCATCGCCCGCCAGGCGAAGGCGACGTGTCCCCGCAGCTCGCGCGCGTGCTCCGGGAGCGCGGTCAGTTCCCAGGCGGCGCGCTCGGTCTGCCGGTCGCCGGCCCGCACCGTGAACCAGGAGGTCTCGCCGAGGTCCTGGTGCCGGGTGGTGCGGTCGGTGGCGAGCAGCACCCCGTCCCGGACGTCGGCCCGCGGGAAGTAGGCCACCGGATAGCGCCCGGGCTCGTGGAGCAGGACCACGTCCTCGCTGTCGGCGATCCACTCGTTCGCGTACCGGACCCTCATGCGGCGGCGCAGCCGTTCGGCGAACAGCATCCGCTCGGGCAGGGGGTCCGGGACCAGGAAGCGTCCGTGCCTGGTGGTGGAGAGCGGTCCTTGCTGCCATGACAGTCCCATGGCGGTCCCTCTTCCGTATTCGATGTCTAATGCCTACCTCGACCGTAATTCCATTAGGTGATGAAGGCAACACCTGTCGACAGGCGGGTGTGGAACGCAACCTGGACGTCACTGCGGCTAATGGATAGCATCGCTGTGTGAGCATTCATGTACGTGTCGAGGAGGTTCAGGCCGCGGGCTTCCCGATGGGGGGCGAGCCCCTGGTGGCCCTGGATCTCGCCGACACTGTGATGATGGTCGCCGAACCGCCCGTCGACCTCATGGAACCGGCCTCCGCCGCTGCCGCCTGGTGGGAGATCCAGTCGCGCCGGCTTCCCCCGGGCCCCGCCCCGGCCCCGGTGGCGGCGCGCAGGCTCCGCGCCGCGATCCGGGAGGTACTGGACGCCCACCTGGAGGACCGGCCCGCGGACGCCGCCGCCGTGGACGACATCAACGCCGCGGCCTCGTCCGTGCCCGCCAGCCCGCGCCTGGTCGTCACCGGCGACGGGCCGCGCGCCGCCACCCGCTGGCACACCGAGCACGGCGGGAACGCCGCACTCGCCGCGATCGCGGGCGAGGCCATCGCACTCCTGGGCAGCCCCGACCGGCTGCGGCTGCTGAGGCGCTGCGCGAACCCCGAGTGCTCGATGCTGTTCCTCGCCGAGAACCCGCGACGCAAGTGGTGCACGAGCAACATCTGCGGGAACCGCGCCCGGGTCGCGCGCCACTACGCGCGCACCCACGCGGGCTGACGGTTGTCCTGCGCCCCGGCAGGCGGTGATCATGGGGCGTCACGCGACCACCGCAGGCGAAGGGTTGACCCATGGTGAGCACGGTCATCATCGGAAGCGAGCGCAGTGAGACCGGTCTGCCGGCCGGGATGGACGTCCTGCGCCGCGGCGGCTCCGCGCTGGACGCCGTCGAAGCGGCGATGCGCCGCTGTGAGGACAATCTCGCCGACCACTACGTCGGCACCGGCGGACTGCCCAACGCGCAGGGCGTCGTGGAACTCGACGCGTCGGTGATGCTGGGCTCCGACCGCCGCTTCGGCGCGGTCGGCGCACTGCGCGGGTATCCGAACGCGATATCGGTGGCCCGTGCGGTGCTGGAGCGGTTGCCGCAGCACTGCCTGCTGGTCGGCGAGGGCGCGGCGCTGTTCGCCCAGGAGAACGGTTTCGCCCCCGCCGAGCTGCTGACCGACGAGGCCCGCGCCCTGTGGCGGGAGCAGCTGCTGACGGCCGTCGACTCGGTGGAGGGGGAGAACACCGCCGCGGCGGACGGCGACCACCGCTACCGGCGCGCGGCGCTGGACCTGGTGCGCCGGATGGCGCCGCACGAGGGTCCGTGGGGGACGGTCAACATCATCGCGCTGGACGGGAGCGGCGAGCTGTGTGTCGGGGTCTCCACCTCCGGCTACCCGTTCAAGTACCCGGGGCGGGTCGGCGACTCCGCGGTCCCCGGCGCGGGCAACTGGTGCGACCTGCGGGGCGGCGGGGCCGCCTGCACGGGACGCGGCGAGTTGAGCATGCGCGGTGGCACCGCGCGGACCGTCGTCGACCTGCTCGCGCTGGGCAAGGAGCCCGCCGACGCCTGCCGCATCGCGCTCCAGGAGACCGCGGGTCTGCCCGACGACTACCGCGCCGAACTGCGGGCGCTGGCCCTCACGCCCGACGGCCGGCACGGTGGTGCGGCCGGTCAGGACGGCAGCGTCTACGCGGTGATGACCGACAGTTCGACCGGGCCGGAACTGCACCCCCGCTGCGTGGCGTGAGGCCGTCCGGCCGGTCGCCCCCAGAGTCGTGGGCCATGCCGGTGATGTCCCGGGCCGCCCCGACTGGCCCGCGGCCCGTCCGTGTGCATGGGCGTGCCTCGCCCCCCACGGTGCCCGCGGGCCCGGCGGGCACCGTCCCGCAGCCAGGTGTCCCGGCGCGCGCCGCCACCCTGATGGCGGTGCGGTGCGCGGTGGCGGACCGCTGGGGCACCACCGAAGCTTTTGTTCTGCATCGTGGTGTCTGGTGGTGTCGTGTGCGGTTCCTGCCGTTGTCGGATCGTCGTGGGCGAGTGTCGCTGCTATGGGTGAGGTGAGTGGCGCCGGGCGGGACTCCGGCGACGAACTGGGCCGGGCGTGGTTCCCGCTGGATCCGGGCCTGGAACGGATCTCGACGGAGCTGAACGACCTGGCGCGGGCCCAGCACCGACTGCATCTGCTGATGGCGGCGATGCTGGCGATCAGCCGCGAGCTCGATCTGGAAGTCGTGCTGTCCCGCATCGTGTCGGCCGCGGTGGACGTGGTCGGTGCGCGCTACGGAGCGCTCGGCGTGCTCGACGCCAAGGGCGAGGGCCTGGCCGAGTTCCTCACCGTCGGCCTGGACGACGCCGAGCGGGAACGCCTGGCCGGTACGGAACTCCCGCGCGGCCGCGGCCTGCTCGGCTATCTGATCCGCCACCCCGAGCCGCTGCGCGTGGCCGACATCGCCCGGCACCCGGAGTCGGTCGGCTTTCCGCCCGGCCACCCGAAGATGCGGACCCTGCTCGGGGTGGCCATCAGCGTGCACCAGCAGGTCTACGGCAACCTCTACCTGTCCGAGCGCGTGGACGGAGGCCCCTTCGACGAGTCCGACGAGGCGATGCTCGTGGCACTGGCCGGCACGGCCGGCGTCGCCATCGAGAACGCCCGCCTCTTCGAGCGCGTCCGCGACCGCAACGAGGAGTTCCAGCGCCTCTTCCTGCCCGGCCTGCCCGACCTGCGTCCCGTCGAGGCGGCCGCCGTCTACCGGCCCCCCGTGCAGCCGGAGCACATCGGCGGCGACTGGTACGACGCCGTCCTGCTGCCCGACGGCTCCTGCGCCGCCGTCGTCGGCGACGTGGCCGGACACGATCTGCGCGCCGCCGCCGCCATGGCCCAGACCCGCAGCATGCTCCGTGCGCTCCTCTACGAGCTGCGCACGCCTCCCAGCGCCGTCCTGTCGCGGCTGGACAGCACGCAGGACGCCTTCGACGAGCAGAGCGTGACCACCGCCTGCCTGGTCCGCATCGAGACCAGGGGCCCGGACGCGTGGACCCTGCACTGGAGCACGGCCGGCCACCCGCCGCCGCTGCTCGTCACCCCCGACGGCCACGCCCGCTTCCTGTCCCCCGAGCCTGACCTGCCCCTCGGCGTGGACATCTCCGTGCGGCGGCACGACCACGCCCACCGCCTCGAACCCGGCTCCACGGTCGTGCTGTACACCGACGGACTGGTCGAGCACCGCGACGTGCCCGTCGACATCGGCCTGCGGGCCCTCGCCCAACTCGCCTCCGCGCACGCCCACTTGCCGGTCGACCGGTTCTGCGCCGTCATCGCCGACCAGCACCCCAGCGACGGCCACGACGACCTGGCCGTCCTGGCCCTGCGCACCCCCACGGACTGACGCGGTCCACGGCCTCCGGCGTACCGCGGGTCCGGTGCGCCCTGCGCTCCCCGCGCGCCGCGACGGTCATCCGCGCTTCGCACCTGCGCAATTGCGCGTACTCCTACGGGATCTTCTCTTGTCATGCGCGCGCGGGACGGCGAGGGTCGGGACGAGCCGCGGGCGCGATGGTGCGCCGAGCATCTGAAGTCCCACTACCGGGCCCGGGGTCGTACCGGGCCGTCGGAGGCACGTTGTCCATGTCATCTCGTACACGGCGCCGGCCCGTTCACAGACCCGGCCGCGCCGGCCTGGCCGCCCTGCTCGCCGTCACCACGGCGCTGGGTGTCGCCGGCCTGACGTCCCCCGTACACGCCGCGGAAGCGGAGCCGGCCGCGCCGGCCGGTGCGGAGCCGACTCCCGATACGGCGACTCCCGCTCTGGTGGAGGGGCTTGACGACGCGGTGGACGCGTCGGCGCCGGCCGCGGAGGCGGCTCGTTCGCATCTGGCCGGTCACCGGGAGCGGTACCGGATTCCCGCGCCGGACCGGGACCTGGTCACGGACTCGGTGACGACGGAGGCCGACGGTTCGGAGACCGTGCGGCTGGGCCAGAGGTACCGGGGCGTGCCGGTGCTCGGCGCGCAGTACGTGGTGCGCATGGCGCACCGCGACGGGAAGCGGACCGTGACCGGCACCTCCGGTGCCTACTTCACCGCCCTGGACGTCGACACCGCACGGCCCGCCCTCCCGGCGGCCACCGCCGTCCGGCGCGCCGTGCAGGAGATCCGGTCCGGACTCGCCCGCGGCGGATACCGCCCGGCCCACGCCAGGACCGCCGCGGACGACCTGTCCGGCACCGACCGGGGCCTGACCGTCCTGCCGGTCGGCAAGGGCGTGCTCGCCCGGCACGTCACCGTCCGCGGCACCGACCCCGCCACCCGCATGCCGCTCGTGCAGGAGGTCTACGTCGACGCCGCCACTGGCGTCACGCTCTTCGAGTCCGGCGGCCTTCCCACCTTCGCGGCGCCGACCCCGGCCGCCGCCGTCCACACCGAGGGCACCTCGATGAGGCCCGGCAAGCCGGCCGCGCCCGGCGCCGGTTCGGGGAGCGTCACCGGCAGCGGCACCCTCCTGAACGGCGGCACCGTGCCGCTGTACCTGACCAAGGACACCGGCACCGGCGCGTACCTGCTGCGCGACACCGCGCACATGGCGGACAGCAAGCAGCACGGCGTGATCCAGACCTGGGACGCCTCCAGCGTCTGGTACCAGGACGTCTCCGGCGCCTGGCCCGAGGGCATCGTCCCGTTCGCCTCGCCCACGCCGAAGGTGGGCCCCGAGCTCACCGAGACCGGCGCGGTGGACGCGCACTGGGCCGCGGGCCAGGTGTACGACTTCTACCGCGACACCTTCAAGCGCGACAGCCTCGACGGCAAGGGCATGACCATCAACTCCCTGGTGGGCGTGACGGACTTCGGCTCCCCGTTCGTCAACGCCTTCTGGGACCACACCAAGATGGTCTACGGCACGGGTGACGACGAGTACCGCTCGCTCGCCTCCGATCTCGACGTGGTCGGCCACGAGATGACCCACGGCGTGGTCGAGCACACCGCCGACCTGGTCTACGCGGGCCAGTCCGGCGCGATGAACGAGGCGATCGCCGACTACTTCGGCAACACCATCGACGTCACCGTCAACCACACCCCGATGACCGACCCCGACGCGGGCCTCATCGGCGGCGACCTCTGCCGCACCCGCACGCCGCGGCAGTGCGCGTTCCGCGACCTCAACGACGGCGCCTCCACTGCCAAGTTCGTCGGCCTGCCGCTCGGCTCCTCGTACGACAACGGTGGAGTCCACATGAACTCCACCATCTTCAGCGGTGCCCTGTGGGACATCCGTGAGCGCCTCGGCGGCGCGCTCGCCGACCGCATCGTCTACCGCGCGCTGACCTCGTACATCGCCCCGCTCGACGGCTTCGACGAGGGCCGGGACGCGGTGCTCGCCGCGGCGCGGTCGCTCGGCGTCAAGGGCAGTCAACTGGCGGTCGTCAAGGGCGCGTTCGACGCCCATGGCATCGTCCCCGGCTGGGAGAAGTCCCTCGGCCTCGACAGCGACGTCCTCATGGGCCGGGTCGGCACCCTGATGTCGTACGTCGGCAGCGGCAACAACCCCAGCGCGGGCAACGGCTGGTGGGCGGCGCCCAAGTCCAGCGCCGACAGCACGGCCCCGTACGCGATATGGGTGGGCCGCACCGACGGCGCCGGCAAGCCCCGGCAGGTCTCGCCGGACGACGGCCGCACCCACCTCAGCCCCGTCACCGACGGCAAGCGCGTGGTCTGGGTGGCCGTCGGGGACGTCTCCCCGGACGACCCCTACGCGCACACCTACGACATCCTGGCCGCGCCGGTCACCGGCGGCCGGCCGAAGACGCTGTTCAGCACCACGTCCGAGATCAGCGGGCTGAGCGTCGACGGTGACACGGTGGCCTGGTCCTACCGCGACGAGTCGACCGGGCTCCAGCGGGTCTTCTACCTCAAGGGCGGCGCCACCACTCCGCAGCGGGTCCCGCTCAGTCACGACTACAACCAGGCCGTCGAGCCGGCGGTGCGCGGCGGGCGCATCGCGTACCTCCAGGACGGCATGTTCGACGGCGTCTACGGTGTCGCCGTCGAGGTCTACGACATCGCGACCGGCACCACCACGAGCCTGGGCGCGCCCTCGCAGCCGGAGTGGATCAGCGCCCCGGTCATCACGGCTTCCGGGGTGTACTGGCTCATCGACACCGACTACACCGACGACGACCTGACCACGCTGCGCCGTGCCGACCTCGACGGCTCCCATGTCACGGACCTGATACCGGAGAAGAGCGCGCACCCGGTCCGGGCCTACGGCCTGACCGCCTCGGACACCGCGGTCACCCTCACGGTCTACTCGTCCTGGACCCAGGTCTTCGACGACTACAACGACTCCCTGGCCAAGCTCTACCAGTTCACCCCGCAGGGCGCCCCGCTCGGCCGGGTCTCCTGCAGCCACGGCCAGCAGGCCAACGCGGCGGCCGACACCGGCAGGCGCGTCCTGTGGCTGGACACCACGACCACCGACACCGACCTGGTGACCCGCAACCGCCCGGCGGGCACCTGCTCCTGACCGTCACCGCCGCACCAGTGGGCCCCCGTCGCGACGTGTCGCGGCGGGGGCCCACTGCCATGACCCGTCAGCGGCTCCACGGGAGCCGCAGTGCGTGTCCCTGCGCGCGTCCCGCCTCGGCGGCGGGCCGGCGCGTGGACGGGTCGAGCGAGTTGGTGCCGATCGCGGCGAGCGACGCCTCGTCCGGCTCGACGACCGCGACCTCCGCACCGTCGGCGCGCAGTTCACCGACTGCCTGCTCCAGGGGTACTTCGGTGGGGAACAGGTCGGTGCTCCCCATGGGCGCCAGCACCAGGACCCGGGAGGCGCCCTGCGCGTAGTCGGCGTTGACGGTGGAGCGCACGCCGCCGTCGATGTAGCGGCGCCCGCCGATCGTGGCGGGCGGCCAGACGCCCGGCACGGCGCAGCTCGCCGTGACGGCGTCGACCAGGCTCACACCGGAGCCGCTGTCGAAGACCCGCGGCTCCCCGGTCGCGGCCTCCACGGCGACGATCTTGAGGGCGCGGCGGGGCCACACGTGCGACGGGAGGCGTGACGCGACGACCGCACGCCGGACGTCCTCCGCCACCGTCTCGGTGCCCAGCGCGAACCTTCCCGCCGCGCGGCGCATGTCCACGATGCCGGTGGCACCCCGCAGCGCACCGCCGATCCGCTCGCCGAGGGTCCCCAGGTCCACGTCGACCATGATCTCCGCGGCCTGCAGTGCCGGCTCGGTCTGCCGGGCGTACAGCTCCTCCAGGGGCAGTCCGCTGCCCAGTTGGGCCGCGACGGTGGAACCCGCCGAGGTGCCCACGAGCACATCGGCCCCGGTGACGTCCCGGCCCGCGTCCGCGAGTCCGGTCAGCAGCCCGGTGAGCCATGCGATTCCGGCGACGCCACCTCCGCCGAGTACCAGTGCCTCGGTCATGTCCCGCCCTCTCGTCGTGCCCCGGTGTCCGGGGACCCTGGAACATCCTCCACCCCTGGCCCGCGGCGGTGCCGACAGGGACGCGGGACGGCTCGAAGGACTTATTGAAAACGATAACCGTTTGTGTATAGTCCTCGGCAGAGCCCACCACGAACTCCCCGGAGGAATCCATGCCCATGCCCATGTCCCCGTCCCGGCCCCTGGCCCTGGGCGCCGGGCTCTGCCTCGCGGCCCTTGCCGCCGGATGCGGCACCACCTCGGGCGCCTCGTCGCAGACGGTCCCGTCCTCGGCCTCGGCCTCGTCCCCGTCCGCACACGTGCCTGTCGTCGCCTCCACGAACGTCTACGGGGACATCGCCCGCCGCATAGGTGCCGGGCGGGTCGACGTCACCTCGATCATCGAAAGCCCCGACCAGGACCCGCACTCCTACGAGGCGGGCACGCAGAACCAGTTGGCCCTGTCGAAGGCCAAGGTCGTGATCGAGAACGGCGGCGGCTACGACGACTTCGTGGACCGCATGCTGCGCAGCGCCGGCAACGATTCCGCCCGCGTGATCAACGCGGTGAAGGTGTCGGGGAAGACCGCGCCGCCCGGCGGCGAGCTCAACGAGCACGTCTGGTACGACTTCCCCTCGGTCGCCGGACTCGCCGACGAGATAGCCGGCGCGCTCGCCGCGGCCGACCCGGCGGGCGCGAGCGGCTACACGGCCAACGCCGCCGCCTTCAAGGCGAAGTTGCAGCCGTTGACGGCGAAGGAGGCCGGCATCAAGGCCGCGCACGGCGGCGAGGCGGTGGCCATCACCGAGCCCGTGCCGCTCTACCTGATCGAGGCGAGCGGCCTGCGCAACGCGACACCCCCGGATTTCAGCGAGGCCGTCGAGGAGGGCGACGACGTCTCCCCGCGGACCCTCCAGGAGACGCTGGCCCTGTTCACCGGGAAGAAGGTGAAGGCGCTGGTCTACAACGAGCAGACCTCCGGCCCGCAGACCGAGAAGGTCAAGAAGGCGGCCGAGGCGGCCGGTGTTCCCGTCGTCCCCGTCACCGAGACGCTCCCGCAGGGCAAGGACTACCTCGGCTGGATGACCGCCAACGTCGATGCCCTCGCCGGCGCGCTGGGCGCATGAGCGACCCCGCCGCGCCCCGCATCCCCCCGGCCCGCCAGGGCGGTTCCCCCGGCAGCGGCACGGCACCGGTGATCAGCCTGCGCGGTGGCGCACTGGCCTACGGCTCGCGTGTCCTGTGGGAGGGGCTGGACCTCGACGTGCACCCCGGTGAGTTCCTGGCCGTACTCGGTCCCAACGGGGCAGGCAAGACCAGTCTGGTGCGGGCTCTGCTGGGTCACCGGCCGCTGTCCGCGGGGACGTTGACCGTCCTGGGTGAGCCCCCGCGCAGCGGCAGCCGGCACATCGGCCACATCCCGCAGCAGGCCGCGCTGTCCGCGCAGACCATGCTGCGGGCCCGGGACCTGGTGCGGCTCGGCATCGACGGCCACGTCTTCGGGCCGCGCCGGTCCGGCCGCGCGGTCCGCCGCCGTGTCGACGAGGTGCTGCGCTCGGTCGGGGCGGAGGCGTACGCGGACGAACCGGTCGGGCTGCTGTCGGGCGGCGAGCGGCAGCGCGTAAGGGTCGCGCAGGCGCTCGCCGGCGATCCGCGGATCCTGCTGTGCGACGAGCCCCTGCTCTCCCTGGACCTGCACCACCAGCGGGCGGTGACCGGGCTCGTCGACGCCCGGCGCCGTTCGCACGGCACCGCCGTGGTGTTCGTGACCCACGAGATCAACCCGGTGCTGGGCGCCGCCGACCGCGTCCTCTACCTCGCCCGCGGCGGCCACCGCACCGGGCCCCCGGACGAGGTGCTGACCTCGGACTCGCTGTCCCGGTTGTACGGGACCCGGGTCGACGTCGTCCGCGTCGGCGGCCGCGTCACGGTCGTCGGCGCGCCCGACGAGGCGGCCGGCCCTCCCCACCACGCCGAACCGCCGGAAGAGACGCGGGCCCGGCAGACAGGACAGGCAGGACGGACATGGCAGACATGACGGGTACGACGCTCGCCGACGGGTTGTGGCAGCAGGTCTTCGTCTTCGACCACTACGGCGAACTCCTGCCCCTGGTCCGCAACTCGCTGATCGCCGGGGCCGTGATCGGCCTGGTCGGCGGTCTGGTGGGGGTCTTCGTCATCATGCGGGACCTGCCGTTCGCCGTGCACGGGATCAGCGAGCTGTCCTTCGCCGGGGCCTCGGGCGCCCTGCTGCTCGGGGTGAACGTGGTGGCGGGCTCCATCGTCGGCTCCCTGGTGGCGGCCGGGGCGATCGGACTGCTCGGCGCGCGGGCCCGTGAGCGCAACTCGGCGATCGGCATCATCATGCCGTTCGGGCTCGGCCTGGGAGTGCTCTTCCTCGCGCTCTACAAGGGTCGCGCCGCCAACAAGTTCGGCCTGCTCACCGGGCAGATCGTGGCCGTCGACACCCCTCAGACGACCTGGCTGATCGGCACGTCCGCGCTCGTCCTCCTCGTTCTGGCGATCATGTGGCGGCCGCTGACGTTCGCCAGCGCGGACCCCGAGGTCGCGGCGGCACGCGGCGTGCCACTGAAGGGGCTGTCCTTCGCCTTCATGCTCGCGCTCGGGGCGGCCGTCGCGCTGTCGGTGCAGATCATCGGGGCGCTGCTGGTCCTCACCCTCGTCGTCACCCCCGCGGCCGCCGCGGCCCGTGTGACCGCCTCACCGGTGCTGCTGGCGGCGCTGAGCGCGGGATTCGCGATCCTCTCGATCGAGGGCGGCATCCTCCTCGCGCTGGGCAGCACCATCCCCATCAGCCCCTACGTGACGACGATCTCGTTCACGATCTACGCGTGCTGCCGTCTGGCGGGCCGTCGGCGCCCGTGGCGGGCAGCCCGTCCCAGAACCGCGTGAGGGCGGCGGCCGTGGCGGCCGGCTGCTGGAGGTTGGGCGAGTGCTCCGCGTCCGCCACGACGGTCCGGTGGGCGCCGAGCCGGCGGGCCATGTCCGCGAGGAGGTCCGGTGCCCAGGCGTCGTCCCGGTCGCCGTACAGGACGTGCAGCGGCAGCGCCGTGACGGCGGCCAGCTCGTCCGTCCGGTCGGGCTCCTCCAGGAGCCGGGCACCGGCGACCCGCAGTTGCACCGGGCTGTTGCGCAGCCAGCGCTGCCGCAGGAGCTCGGTGTCGGCCGGCGTCGCGGCGGCCGGCTTGAGCTGCTGCATGACGTCCCAGATCTGCTGCATCGTCATGGTGACCAGGGCGTCCAGGAGCAGCTTCAGCAGCAGGCCGCGCTCCTCGCCGACCTCCGCGGGCCCGGACGACATCAGGGTGAGGGACAGGAACGGACGCCGGTCGGTGAGGACGGCCGCGCGGGCGACCTGTCCGCCCATCGAGTGGCCGAGCAGGTGCACGGGTGTGGCCAGGGCCTCCGCCTGGGCCAGCACGTCGGCCACCAGGGCCTCCTGCGCGTAGGCGGCCTCCTGGTCCGGGCCCTTCGTCCCGTCCTGGCCGCGGCCGTCGACGGCGACCGCGCGGTAGCCGGCGTCGACCATGGCGCCCAGCAGGGGTATGAACTCGTCCTTGCTGCCGGTGTAGCCGGGCAGCAGCAGGACCGTGCCCCGGGCCGGGTTCTCGGGAGCGGCCTCCAGGGCGGCGAATGCGCCGCGCCGGGTCGGCAGCGTCGTACGGCGGGCCCCGTGCGGCAGGGCGAAGACGGAGAGCGATGTTTCGTCGGACACCCGCGAAGCCTATGCGGCCGCCTTTCTCCCGCTCGCACGGGCAGGTCCTCGGAGCACCGCCGGGGCGCGTGCCGGCCGGTGCGCCTTGGGTCGCGGCGCGGGCGCGGGCCACCGCGCCGGCAGAGCGACCGCCCGCGGGACCGGTCCACGGTGAGTGGCGACGTCCGGCGGAAGCGGTCCGGAACGATGAGTACCCACGTCAGGGCGGAGAGGGAAGGCGACCGGACCAAGGTGCGCCGTACGCAGGCACCGTGATCACCGGTCAGCTCCGCCGGCGCGGTTCCCGCGGCCGTTCACGGCGCGCGTCCGCGGGGTGAGCCGTCCCGCTGCCTGAGCGACCGTACGCGTCCCCGGCGGCCGCCCATCCCGGACCGAGGGACTGCTGCTGTCCTATTTATGCCGATATGATGCGTTTCGTGATCGCGCGCAGGCAGTTACGGGGCCATCGCTTCCGCCACATCGGCCGGTGGCGGGCCGCCCTGCTGCCGCCGGTGCTCCTGACGGTCCTGATCGCGGTCCTGGCGTTCGCCACCCCACGGGAGATCGCCTTCAGCCGGCTCCTTCCCACCGCGCCCGCGCTCGCGGCCGCGATGTGGCCGGTGATCCCCACGATCCTGCTGGGCGTGTGCTGCCTCCTGGTCATGATCGGCCTCGGCATGGTCTACCCGGACCTGGGGACCCCCTACACGGGTGCCGCGATCGTCGCCGTGACCCTGGCGGCCGCCTACGCCAGCCACGTCCGGCTCCAGCGGGAGGAGGCGCTCTTCCAGGTGCGGCTCGTCGCCGACGCGGCCCAGCAGGTGCTCCTCCGTCCCCTGCCGCACCGTATGCAGTGCGTCGAGATCGAGTCGCTGTACCTCGCCTCGCAGGAGCAGGCGCGGATCGGCGGCGACTTCTACGAGGCGGCCGACACCCCGCACGGCGTCCGGCTGCTCATCGGCGACGTGCGCGGCAAGGGCCTGTCCGCGGTGGGCGCGGCAGCCGCCGTGACCGCCTGCTTCCGGGAGAGCGCCCACGACGAGCCGGACCTGCGGGGCATCCCCCCGCGCCTGGAGACCAGCATCGCCCGGCACAGCGCCACCTTCCCGGGGCCCGACCTGCCGGAGCGCTTCGCCACCGCCGTCCTCGCCGAGATCCCGCACGGCAGCGGCCAGGTCCGGATCCTGAACTGTGGGCATCCGCCGCCGCTGCTGATCCACCGCGGGGAGATCCGGGTGCTGGAGCCCACGATGCCCTCGCCGCCGCTGAACCTCGCGCGGCTCATCGGGGACCGCTACTGGATCGACACCTTCGCCTTCGACCCGGGCGATCAGCTGCTGCTCTACACCGACGGCGTGACCGAGACCCGGGACCGCACCGGCGCCTTCTTCCCGCTCGCGGACTGGATCCGCGGCCAGGGCCGCAGAGAGCCCCGCGAGCTGCTGGACCGGCTCCACCAGGAACTGCTCCGCTACGGAGGGGGCCGGCTCGGCGACGACATCGCGGCCGTCGCCGTCCAGTGCAACGGCGTGCCGGCCCGCGAACCCTCCGCGTGAACCTCCGCGCCCGCACCCGAGGCGCGGACGGCGGATGCGATGATCACGGGTACGGGCCGTCTCCTGGAAGAGCCGGCCCGCAAGGGCCCGGGACACGCGAGGACGGTGGTGGGCGCGCATGGATCTGCGGCAGATGGAGGTCGCCGTCGCCGTGGCCGAGGAGGGCGGTTTCACCGCGGCGGCACGGCGTCTGCACGTGGTGCAGTCCGCCGTGTCCAGCACGGTGCGCGCCCTGGAGAAGGAGCTCGGCAGCCCGCTCTTCGACCGCACGACGCACCGCGTGTCGCTCACACCGGCCGGTGAGGCCTTCCTGCCCGCGGCGCGGACGGCGCTGCGCGCGGCGGCCGACGCACGGGCGGCGGTCGACGCGGTACGGGGCGAACTGCGGGGCCTGGTCACCGTCGGCACCATGCAGGGGGTCTGGGCCGAACTGCACCATGCCCTCGCCAGCCTCCGCAGGGACCATCCCGGCGTCAGCGTCCGCCTGCGGCAGGCGGCCGTGGCCGACATCCGGCAGGCCCTGCGGGAAGGGACCGTCGACCTGGCGGTCGTCGCGCTCGCCCGCCAGCAGCAGCGGGGCCTGGTGACCCGCCTGCTGCTGCGTGAGGAGATGCTGCTCGTCGCCTCGCCCGAGCGCGTCTTCGCCGAGACCGACGTGGTGTCGCACGCCGAGGTCTCCCGGCTGCCCTTCGTCGACTTCTCGCCGGGGTGGGCGGTCCGCTACGCCGTCGACCGCTCGTTCCGCGCCGCCGGCGTGGAACGCGGCACCGCGTACGAGGTGAACGACATCGTCGCCGCCTCCGAGCTGGTCCGCCACGACCTGGGCGTCAGCATCATGCCCGCGTCGATCGCGGCCCGCTTCCCCGGCCTGGCGCTGCGACGGTTCACCCATCACGTACCGGCCTGGAAGGTGATGGTGGTGCGGCCGCAGGGCGAGCCGACCCCGGCCGTGGAGGCCCTGCTGCGCCACATCACGCCCCTCGCGGTGGCGGAGACCGCGGAGCCGGCATGACGGGGGCGCGCCCCCGCCGGTGTCCGGTGGGGGCGCGTCGCGTCCGGTTCTTCAGTTCGCGGTGAGCGGCCGCGGCTGCCGGAGCTCGGTGACCCAGTAGGCCAGGGCGAGGAGCGGCAGGAGGGCACCCAGGGCGCTCACCGCCGTCCAGCCGGCGGCGTGGTAGGCGAGGGAGCCGAGCTGGGACCCCAGGGCGCCGCCGGTGAAGAAGATGGCGATGAAGGCGCTGTTGAGCCGGGCCCGCGCGTCGGGGTCCAGCTGGTAGACGGTGTGCTGGCCCAGGATCATCGTGGTCTGCACGGCCATGTCGATCAGGACCGCGGCCAGGGCGAGCAGGACGATGTGGTGCCCGCCGAAGCCCGCCACGGCGAAGCCCACCGCGGCCGTGCCGAACGCGGCCGCCGTCATGGGGCGCACCAGCTTGCGGTCGGCCCAGTGCCCGGCCAGCGGGGCCACGGCGGCACCGGCGGCCCCGACGAGCGCGAAGAGGGCGACGCCGATGGGGGAGTAGTGGAAGCGGGGCCCGGTCAGCACGAAGGAGACGGTGGTCCAGAAGGCGCTGAACCCACCGAACATCGCCGCCTGGTACAGACCCCGGCGCCGCAGCGCGGGGTGCGTGCGGACCAGCCGCGCCGTCGACCGCAGGACCTGGCCGTACGGCATGGAGATCGTCGGGGCGTGCTGCGGCAGGGCCACGCGCAGGGCCACGGCGAGCAGCGCCATCAGCACGGCCGAGCCCAGGTAGACGTAGCGCCAGCCGGCGACGTCGGAGACCAGGCTGCTGAGGGTGCGCGACAGAAGGATGCCGGTGAGCAGCCCGCTCATGACGCGGCCGACGACCCGGCCCCGCGCGTGGTCGGGGGCCAGGCTCGCGGCGAACGGGACGAGGATCTGCGCGACCACGGAGGTGGCACCGCTCACCAGGGACGCGATCAGCAGTACGGGGAAAGTCGTGGCCACACCGGCCACGGCCAGGGCCACGGTGGTGACGGCCAGCAGCACGGTGATGAGCCGGCGCTTCTCCAGCCGGTCGCCCAGCGGCACCAGGAAGAGCATGCCGATCACGTAACCGACCTGTGTGACGGTGATCAGCGCACCGGCGGCGGTCGTACTGAGGTGGAAGACCCGGCTCAGCGAGGAGAGCAGCGGCTGGGCGTAGTAGAGGTTGGCGACCGTCATGCCGGTGGCGACGGCGAGGAGCGCGACCAGCCAGCCCGGAACGCCGGGTGCCTCCTTGCCGGGCGCGGACTGGCGCGTGGCCTTCTGAGCGGATGTTGCGAACACGGACGCTGTCTCTCCTCGGGTGCGGAACCGCTTCGTGCGGTTCGGATGGGGCTCCCGTCCGGGCGGGACCGTTCGACGCTGCCCGCCCTTCCAGGTGGTCCAGCGTCGGGGAGGCGCGGACGCTTCCCATGTCTCGGAGATGAATGATGATGTCAGTTATCTCCATCAGGGATGACCGTGGACTGGGCTCCGTCCGCCGGGCCCCGGGGTCAGGGCGTCGGGGGAGGTCGCGGCCCGCTTCTGCGCGGAATCGCGGCCATCGCCACGACACGCAGAGTGACGGCTACGCGACGATCCGTGAGGCTCCGCGGCGAGTTCGGTGGTCCCGGTGCCGGTGTGCGCGACGACGCCCGGTCGGCCGGGCGGCGAGGGCGGAGGGCAACCCCCCTGACAGGCAAAGGACTTGGCGCGCGGGTGGGTGTGGGAGTCCCGGAGTGCGACGGACGCGACGGGTGTGCGGGCTCCCTGGATGCACGCTCAGTGATCAACTGACTACGGAGAGTGGGAAATGTGGCGACATCCCTGGTCTCCGGGCCGCACTTTGCCCCCACCTGCCTATCTTTTGACTCCGCGACCCCCTCGTGTCACGGTCATATCTGGGCGTTTTTCGTGGCTTTGGCCACATTGGTCACGTCTGTAACGGCGGGACCACGTCTTCGGACGAGGCGCCCACGTCGTACCGGTCACCACGTACGGCCGGTGCGACAGCGGTCGCCCCACGCGGACCGCGATCCGACGTTCCCGTCTCGAAGGGGAATCCAATGCGCGCGAACATCACTGCTCGTCGAGTCGCCGCGGCCGCCCTGGCGGCACCGCTTCTCGCACTCGCCGGCGCCGGCGCCGCCAACGCCGCCACCCCGCAGGTCACCCACGCCTCCGTGACGTCCGCCCACTTCGGTGGCGGCGGATGGGGCGGCGGATGGGGTGGCGGCTGGGGCCGCGGCTGGGGCGGCTACGGCGGTTACCGCGGCTTCGGTGGCTACGGAGGCTATGGCGGCTTCGGTGGCTACGGCTTCGGAGGCTACGGGGGTTACGGCGGCTTCGGCGGCTTCGGTGGCTACGGCTTCCGGTGATCGCTGAGCAGCACCCGGCCCGTGCCCGGACCTCCAGGTCCGGGCACGGGCTGCCCCGTCTCAGCCGGCGGCTCGGGCCGACGCCCCGGGGCGCGTGACGGCCTGACGGGGCGTCAGTGGTCCGTCACCGTCCGTGCAGACCACGACGGTCTCCACCGGTGCGCCGCATTCGCCGTGCAGGACCTCCAGGGGCGGTCCGTCGGGATCCGCGGTGTAGCGGTCGCCCCACTGCTTGAGGGCGATCATCGCGGGCCACAGGTCCCAGCCCTTTCGGGTCAGCCGGTACTCGTGCCGGGTGCGGCTGCCCGGCTCGCGGTACGGGACCGTGTCGAGGAGCCCGGCGGCGACGAGCTTGCGCAGCCGGTCGGCGAGCACCGCCTCGGACAGTCCCATGTGCCGGCGGAAGTCGTCGAAGCGGCGTACGCCGTTCATCGCCTCGCGCAGCACCAGGAGCGACCATTTCTCGCCGATCAGATCGAGGGTGCGTTGCACCGTGCAGTTCTCGGTGCTGGTCTCCAGCCAGGTCATGCCGGCCATCGTAGGCTGGCTTCGCCATTGACAGCCAGATGTGCGACCCTCTAACTTCGGATGGCGAAGTCAGCTGGAGAGAGGGCGGCAATGACCCGGTCACGTACGTTCGAGTGGAAGGACCCGAGCGTCTCCGCGGCCGCCGTCGGGCAGCGCAGCGGACTGGACTTCCTCCACGACATCGTGGCCGGACGCCTGCCCGCCCCGCCCATCGCCGCGACGCTCGGATTCACGCTGGAGCAGGTCGAGTTCGGCGGTGCCGTCTTCACCATGGAACCGGGGGAGGAGCACTACAACCCGATCGGCAGCGTCCACGGCGGTGTCTACGCCACGCTCCTCGACTCGGCCGCCGGCTGCGCCGTGCAGTCCGTCCTGCCCGCGGGCATGGGTTACACCTCGCTCGACCTGAGCCTGAAGTTCCTGCGTCCGATGAACGTGGACACCGGCAAGGTGCGCGCCGTCGGCAGTGTCCTCAACCAGGGCCGCCGTACCGCCCTCGCCCAGGCCGAACTGTTCGACGCCCAGGACCGGTTGCTCGCCCATGCGACGAGCAGCTGCATGCTCTTCCCGTTGCCGCCGCGCGGCTAGCGCTGCACGGCCCCGGGAGGCCGACGCCCGGGCGGGCCACGCGGGCCCCGCGGGGCCCGCCCGGTCAGGACAGGGTCACGGTAACGGCCCGCCGGGCGGGCCCGGGTGACGAGGTCGAAGGCTGTGGTGGTGGTGTCGAGCCAGAGCACGCGCCCTCCGCTGCCGGCCACCGCGTTCGTCTGCTGACCCGGGCTGCACGAGACACGTCCGAGAGCGACGCCCCGGGAGGTGTCAGGCCCAACGGACCACCCGGACGCCGGTGACACCGAGCAACCCGTGCAGCGGGACACGCGCGGAGTCCTGGAGCGGGTCGACGGTGAGGCGGTCGCGCCGGGCGATGTCGAGGAGCCGTTCGGCCAGCGGCATCACCATGTGGCGCCCCCAGCAGCGTTCGTTGGCGTGACCGAACGGCAGGTAGCCGGGGTGGTCGTCCGGGTCGATGCCGTTCCAGCGCTCGGGGCGGAACGCGTCGGGGTCGTCCCACAGCGCCGGGTCGCGGTGGGTGAGCAGCGGCAGCATGAGCACGTCGTCGTGGGTCCCGATCCGGTCGTCCAGGGCGTGGAACTCCGGGGAGGCCACGCGCAGCAGATTCCAGGACACGGGCAGCAATCGCAGCGTTTCGTGGATGATGTGACGATTCGGGACGTCGTCGTCGAAGGGCGCCCCGAGCCAGAGCGCACCGGTCACGAGCGCGGCGACGGTGAAGCACACGGGCGCGGCCGCGCGCCGGTACAGGCCCATCGCGTGCCGGCGCTCCTGGTAGGTGCCCGCCTCGACCAGCAACTCCCCGAGGTGCGACACCCCCGTGCCCGGCCGAGGGCGCAGGCGGAGCGCGGCGCCCGCCGCGATCACGGACCAGGTGAGCCGGGGCGTCAGCTCCAGGCGCCGGTCCACCATGGCCTTGAGCCGGTGCGGATCGGCGCCGAAGACCAGATCCCGCAGGTGGGCGTGGACGACGTGCGGCCACTCCCCGGTCAGGTCGACGCCCTCTGCGACAGGGCGGGTCAGCGCGCTCTTGACGTCCCGGGAGACGGCGCGCATGACGGCCGATGATTCCGGACGTGAAATGACGCGGCCCTGCAGTGGTTTGAATGTCGGCCGCTCGAATGCGTTGGCGGGCCGACAGCGCAGTATTGCGTCGATCAGTTCGGGATCGGCAACTCCCACCGTGTCCTGGTCCAGTCGGAAGAGGCCGGCGCCGCGGTGTTCGCGCAGAAGGGCGTCGATGCGAGGGGTGAAGACGGTGAGACGATTACCCGTGGCGACCGAAGGGGGGCGGCGCATTTCGGCATTCTCCCTCTGCGAAATGGGGGGCGCGTCGAATCGGCCGTGCCCGGCGGCCGTCAGGGCGCGCCGGGCACAGCGGGACTTCAACAGCGGTTGTCGTCGGACCAGGGGCCGCGGCTCAGTACCAGATGTACCAGGCGTACGACTTCAGGCTCTTCTCGGCCTTGAACTTCCTTGTGATCGAGCGCATGACCTTCACGGCACATCTCCCATCGGGAAAGGGGGATTTCGCTGGACGGGTAATTGCGGCGCGCCCGGGCCGAATGTGAAGAGGCAGGTCCGGGCCTTCCGCTTGGCGCCATTCAAAAGTGCTCCGACTGAAGGATTCATGTCAATGTGACGTAAATCACTCGGTGCTGGGGGCATCTTGTGTTTCGGGTCGCGTGCACCCCGATTGTCCGGAGCGGCCATGCTTCGCGCGCTTCATCGGTGGTATCTCGCACAAACATGCCGTGGGAAAAGGATTTCCCAAAAAAGGCAGGTGTCGGGTGAGCGGGCGTGTGCAATCCCGCCATTGAGCGGCCGGTTTCGTGAGGTTGTCTTGTGCGTGCGCCTTTCGGCCCTCTAATCTCCGCACGTTCCGCGGCGTGCGCCTTCGCGCCACTGGCCGGCCACCGATCCTCCAACTCCCGGGAGCCCTGGGTGAACTGGGTGAACACGAAGAGGGGCGGCGCCCGAACGGACGCCGCCCCGGGACCCGGTCGGGTCAGTGCCGGCCCGTCTCCGGGACCACCTGGATCGTGTCACCGACCGCGCGCTCGCCGGTCGCGTCGGAGGTGACGTTGACGAGGGCGCCCTTGACGGTCATGGCGGTGGAGCCGCCGCCGTCGAGGTTCAGGGCCTGGACCGCGCCGAGCGACCGCATGAAGCGGGCGGCCTCGCCGAGCGTGAAGCCCTCGCTGACGCCGGGCTGACGTCCGTCGACGGTGGCGAGCAGCAGACGGCCGTGCCGGTCGATGCCCGCGAGGGTGCGCGGCTGGCGGACGTTGGACCAGGCGAAGCCGAAGGACAGGTCCAGCGGGTCGAGCGTGCCCTCGGTGGCGGCGTCGATGTGGACGCGGCCGTTCTCGACGAGGGTCGGAGCCGCGCTGACGATGCTGTCGTCGGGACCGAGCCGCACCGCGCGCCCGGAGGAGTCCCGGACGACCTCGCGCAGCGACAGCCGCACGCCCGTGTGCGCGTGGCCGGTCAGCCACTCCGCCGCGGCGCCGGTGCCCTGGAGGACGGAACCGTGCTCCGGCACCACGCCGCCGCGCTCGCCCGTGGAGACGACGACGCCGCGCCGGTCCAGGACCACCTGGGTGCCCGCGCCCGTGGGAAGCGCGGCCCGGAAGGCCGAGGTGAACTTCACCAGGTCGTCCGCGAGCGTGCAGGTCGTGTCGTGCCGGGGCTGGGCGATGGGAACGGCGCCCGGACGCCCGCAGTTGCGAAGCTTGCCCGGGACGCGGTTGATGCCCTGCACCGCGTAGGTCGCGCTGCCGGCCCGTACCGTCACGGTGGTGGACAGGTCGGCGATACGCGGCCGCCGTCCCCCGTTGCCGAGGATCAGCGCGGCGCGCGAACCGACGGCCATGGACTCCAGCTGTCCGTTCACGGCGGACAGGCCCGCCATGGTGCCCTGCACGCCGTCCGCGTCCGAGGTGATGAAGAAGCCGCCGTTGACGCCGATCAGCGAACCGAGCCGGGCGGCCACCGTGGAGGTCTTCTCCCGGTCGGCCGTGTTGCCGCCGTCGCTGGCCGCGATCGTCGCGCGCAGGTGCTTCGGGTCGAGAACGGCGACGTGGATGCGCTCCCCGTCGGCCGCCTGACGGCCGTCGTAGCCGGTCCACTCGACGGAGGTCCGGAAACCGGCGGCCGCCAGCGCGGTGCCGGCGGGCGCCGCCTCTGCCTGGGTGGCGTACCGGCCGACGCGGACCTGCCAGCCCATCGTGCCGTGCGGGGTGTCGGCGTAGTCGTCCCACGCCACACGCTCCAGCCGGGGCTCGAAGCCCGCGTCCCGCAGTCGCGCGGCGGTGGCGTCGGCCCAGGCGCGGTCCCCGAGCGGGGCCCACGTGGCGGCTCCGGTGAGGCGGTTGACGGCGGGCGCCTGCACGGTGGCCGTCCACTCACCGGCGGCGTCGGCGTCCCGGAGGACTCCGGTGCGGAGCTGGACGCCGGGGGCCACAGTCTGCGTCGTCCAGGCGATTCCGTGCGGGGCGGACGCGGTGGACGGGGTGGATGACGCCCCGGCCGTCGCGGGCGGGACCAGGGCCACCAGAGCGAGGGCGGCGCCCAGCGCGGCCACTCTCCACGTGTCCTGCCGTACCCGGCTCGTGCGGCGGCGCGCCCTCTCGGCTGTCACGGACATACCTCTCCTGACGTACGGTCCTTCGTGGCGCCGGTCGTCCCGGCACCGTGATCGACCGCCATTCCAGTCCCGCGCGGAGACACGCACGTCAAGGGCCAAGGGCCCCTGGGGGAACCTTCGGTGACAAGCGTCGGCGGTTGCCCGGCGCCCACGCCCGGTGACAGCCCGTCAGTTGCGCTGCTGTGCCGCAGTTCCGGGCCGGACCCGCCGAGTCCTTGTGGGGCCCGCCGCCTCGGGGTGAAAGTTTTTTGACCATCCAGTCCGGAAGGTCTATTGTGTACGAGGCGGTCCATAACGGTCGGGCGAACGAAAGGCGCATGCGGTGACCACTCCGGAAAGCCATCGATCGCACCCCGGCGTCAAGGCCACCGGCCGCACCTTCACCACCCACCTTCGCCACGCACGTCCCCGGGCGACCGCTTCCTCCGGGACCGAGTCCCACGACCGCCGGTGTCCATTCCCTCGTGTGTCTTCAATTGCGGGCGGCGACCGCTCCCCGCAAGACATCGGTGAGCGACAACGCCAAAGAGGGGAAGTGCAGCCGTCCGGCCGCGGGGCAGGGCGCATTGCCCTGCGCCGGAAAGCCGGGTGCCGGGGCTGCCGCACCGGCCCTCGCGGGCAGCCCACCTGCGATGTCGGCGTCCCGCGGGACCGTGGGACGCCCTTGCGAGATGCGTCACATCGAGCGGATGGTAACGATTTCCCAGGCAAGGGATCCGGCACGATCTGTTGTGATCACCTCACAGTGAGGCGTACTAATCTGTCATCCGGCGTGCGGGTGTCCGTCCGCTGTGGCTTTACCCGCCACGACGGATATCAGGAACGCCGGAACGTGCCGTATCAGAAGCCGCCGGCCGGCCGAGGACGAGAGGACACCGGGAGTCAATGACGCACACCCCCCGGGACATTGAGGCCACGGCAGCGGCCCTCAGGGACGAGGCGGAGCGGCTCCAGACCCAGAAGCAGGGTCTCGAGCGAGAGTTGGCGGCCGTCTCGGCACACCTGTGCTCCGTGCACAAGGCTCTGGACGCCCTCCGGAAGCTCCTGCCGCCCACCGCCCTCGACGCCGCCACGATCGGGCGCCCCCGGACCGGTTACCCGTCGTCGCTCGTCAGCGGGTACACCGACCTCACGGCCGTGACCGCGTCCGTGCCGGTGCCGAGCGTGTCCGACGCGGAAGCCGCTGAGCCGGGCGTGGAGGGCGACGACGCCCACCCGGCCGTGCAACCGGGTTACGGCAGGCTCACCGAGCAGATCCTGCAGTACCTGGCCACCACCGACGGCGCCGAGGTCCGCGCCCGCGATGTCGCCGCCGCCCTCGGCCGGGACGCCAACGCGGGCAGCATCAACGCCGTCCGCAGCACCCTCGACCGGCTGGTCGGCGCCTCCCGCGCCCAGCGCGCCGGCCGCGGCCTCTACCGCGCCGCCATCTGACGCCATCGCCGCCCGCCGCGCGGAGGACACACTGCCGGAGAGGCGTGTGAAGGTGTGCGCCGCGCGCTCCGCGATTCCCGTGGGACGGAGATCGCGTACCCGAATACGCCGTGCCTCCGGATACCGGCGGTGCGGCGTCCGGCGCGGGTGACCCCCGGTGGGCGTGGCGGAACGGCATACGGGCCCCCGGTACCCACGGTGCACCGGGGGCTCCGCCGGGCCGACGCCCAGCCGGCAGATGCGGCGACGCCGAGCACCGTGTCCACCAGGGCGTGTTCCCTCCGCCGCCTCCGGTCAGCGGCGGGCCGGGTACGCACGCGGGAGCACGGAACGGCCGTGTCCGCGGTGAGCGGGACCACCGCGGGTCGGCGCCGTCAACCGCACCGTGCGGTCCGGCCGCCTGTCGACGGACGGGCCGGCGCAGCACTCCGGGCGGCCTTGGCGCACTCCTGAACGGGAAGTGCCGGCACACGGGTCGGTGCACCGCGCGGGCCGCCGGCCGGGACCGGCCGCATCAGCGGACGACCAGGGCGTCCGGGCCCGCCGGAACCAGTTCGCCGATGACCGGGGCGCCCGGCACCTCACCGGCGACCAGGAGGCCGCCGGAGGTCTGCGCGTCGGCGAGGAGGAGCCGAGTGAGCTCGTCGGTGCCGCCGAACTCGGTGTGCGGGGCGACCCACGCGAGGTTGCGGCGGGTGCCGCCGCTGATGTGGCCCGCGCGGGCGGCGTCCCACGCGCCGTCGAGGAGGGGGACGGCGGAGGGGTCGAGCACCGCCGTCACGTGGGAGGCGCGCGCCAGTTTGTACAGGTGCCCGAGGAGGCCGAATCCGGTGACGTCGGTCGCGCAGACCGCGCCCGCCGCCAACGCGGCCTCCGAGGCGGCCCGGTTGAGCGTCGCCATGGTCTCGACGGCCTGGGGGAAGACCTCGCCGGTCGTCTTGTGGCGGTTGTTGAGCACGCCCAGACCCAGCGGCTTGGTGAGCGACAGCGGCGTCCCCGGCCGCCCGGCGTCGTTGCGCAGCAGGCGGGCGGGGTCGGCGGTGCCGGTCACCGCCATGCCGTACTTGGGCTCCGGGTCGTCGACGCTGTGGCCGCCCGCCACGAAGCAGCCCGCCTGCGTCGCGATGTCCAGGCCGCCGCGGAGCACTTCCCCGGCCAGGTCGAACGGCAGCACCTCGCGGGGCCAGCACAGGAGGTTGACGGCCACAAGGGGCGTGCCGCCCATGGCGTACACGTCGGACAGCGCGTTGGCGGCGGCGATGCGGCCCCAGTCGTAGGGGTCGTCCACGACCGGTGTGAAGAAGTCCGCGGTGGCGACCACCGCGGGCGAGCCGGGAGCGCCGGGCAGCCGGACGACGGCGGCGTCGTCGCCGCTGTCGAGCCCGACGAGCAGGCTGGACGCACCGCCGTTCGCCCCCGCCCCGGCGGTCAGCCCGGCCACGATCTCCTCCAGCTCGCCAGGAGGGATCTTGCACGCGCAGCCGCCTCCGTGGGCGTACTGCGTCAGCCGCACGCTGTCCTGGCGGACGTCGGTTCCCGTCATCGGTGGGTCGGTCCTTTCGTGAGGGCGCCGTGTGGCGCGTTGACAGGCCCGAGGGCCGGGGGGTTCGATGGGCGAGCGGCCGGAACGACGCCGTCATGACGGTGCTGACGGCACGTCAGGGAGACGTAAGGGTGCCTGGTGGCCCTCCCGGTCTTCAAAACCGAGGTGTTCGAGCAACTCGGGCAGGCGGGTTCGATTCCCGTCCGTCTCCGCCGTCGCGTCCCACCCGGGCGCCTCACTCCGCACGCGGGCCCGCCGCGCGGCAGCGCCGGAGCGCCCCGTCCAGCCGCACGGTGCGCCCGTGCCGGTCGAGGTACTCCAGCAGCGGGATGGCGACTCGCCGGGTGGTGTCCAGGGCGCGGCGCGCCTGACTCGCGGTGAACGGCTGCTCCAGCCGCGCCAGGACCTCCACCGCCCGCGCGTCCGCGCCCGGCAGCAGCACGATGCCGTCACCGATCCGCAGCAGGGCCCCCGCGGCCTCGGCCGCCGCGAGCAGCTTCGGGGTCAGCCCGAGTTCGGCCAGCCGGTCCGCGTCGGGAGCGTGGAACGGCGTACGCGCCAGGTCGGCGCGCACCGTGTCCACGGCGGCCGCCACGGCGGGCGGAAGCGCGGGGCGGTCACGGCTGCCGAAGAGCCGCCCGTCGCGGTGGCGCAGCCCGGGTTCGGCCGTCAGCAGCGCCTCGACCAGGCAGCGGTCCGGCAGGCCGAGCGCCTGACGGGCCGCCTCCAGGGGCATGCCCGGCTCAAGGGGGTGGCGTTCCGCGTGCTCGTCGACGGCCCGGCGCAGCCGCTCCCGCAGGTCGTCCCAGTGGGCCGGGTCGGCCAGCCAGTCCCCGGCCACCGGGCCGGCCGGCGGGAGCACCCCCATGGCCAGCAGTTCCGAGCGCCGCACCAGGCCGCGGCGGCGCAGTTCCGCCGCCCCGTCGGCGGGCCCGGCCGCCGACCGCAGGTCCGCCGCCCGGGCCGCCGCCGCGCCCCGCCGGGTCAGGCGCGGAGGGCGGACGTCGAGGACGGTGATCCCCGCGGCCACGCGATGGCGTCCGGGGTCCCGAAGCAGCGCGATGTCGGCGACGCGCAGCGGCAGCGGGGCGGCCAGCCGCAGCCGGGCGGTGTCGCCGCCCAGCGGACGGACCGTCACCGGGACCGCGGCCGAGCCCGTGTGCAGCGTGAGCTCGCGGGGCAGGTCCCCGGCGGCGTCCCCGCGCAGCCGCACGTCCACCTGATCGGACGGCAGCCAGCGGTCCGGGGTGAGCAGCGCGTCGCCGCGGCGCAGGTCGTCCGACCCGGCACCGGTCACATTGACCGCGACCCGCGCGACCGCGCCGACCTCCTCCCGGGGCTCCTTGAGGGACTCCAGGCCGCGCACCCGCACGGGCCTTCCGCCGCGCGCGAGGTGGAGACGATCGCCGACCCTGACGGTGCCCGCCCCGAGCGTGCCGGTGACCACGGTGCCGCGGCCCCGCACGGTGAACGCCCGGTCGACCCACAGCCGCACGTCGGCGATGCGATCAGGGGCCGGCAGGGCGTGCGCCAGCCCGGCCAGGGCCGTCCGCAACTCCTCAAGGCCCCGGCCGCTCACCGGACTTACGGCCACGCAGGGCACGTCGCCGAGCGAGGACTCCGCGATCCTGGCCAGGGCCTGTTCCCGTGCCGCGTCGGGGTCGGCGAGGTCGCAGCGGGAGACGGCGAGGACGCCGTGCCGCACCCCGAGGGCGTCCAGGACGGACAAGTGCTCCTCGGACTGCGGCTGCCACCCCTGGTCGGCGGCCACCACGAAGAGCACGGCGGGCACGGGACCGACCCCCGCCAGCATGTTGCCCACCAGGCGTTCGTGGCCGGGGACGTCCACGAAGGCGATGTCCCCGGCGTCCGGCAGCCGCGTCCACACGAACCCCAGATCCAGGGTCATGCCGCGCCGCCGCTCCTCCGCCCAGCGGTCGGGCTCCATCCCCGTCAGAGCGCGCAGCAGCGCGGACTTGCCGTGGTCGACGTGGCCCGCGGTGGCGACGACGTGCATCCTCAGGTCTCCCCGTCCCCGTCCGGCCGGGGCCCGGCGCGGCCCACGACGGCCGCCAGCACCCCGTCGGCGTCCTCCGGGAGCGCCCGCAGGTCCAGCAGGCACCTGCCGTCCTCGACGCGGGCCATCACCGCGGGGTCGGCCCGCCGCAGCAGGGCCGCGTACGCGGCGGGCAGGGAAACGGCGGCACTCGGCAGCGTGACCCCCGGCGCCCCGCCGCCGCCGACCACCGCCTCGGTGTCCACCGCTCCGCTGTCGAAGCCCTGCGCGCGCAACCGCGCCGCCAGCCGTTCGGCGCGCTGCCGCAGCCGTGCGGGGTCCGCGTGCAGCGCCGTACGGGTCGGCGTGGCGGGCCCGAGGACCGTCGCCTCCAGGGCCGCCAGGGTCAGCTTGTCCACGCGCAGCGCGCGGGCCAGCGGATGGCGCGCCATCCGCTCCACCAGCCCGGCACGGCCGAGCACCAGTCCGCACTGCGGGCCGCCCAGCAGTTTGTCGCCGCTGGCGGTGACGACGGACGCGCCCGCGCGCAGCCAACTCGTCGCGTCGGGCTCCTCGGGCAGCAGCGGTTCCGGGGCGAGGAGGCCGGAGCCGATGTCGGCCACCACGGGCACACCGAGCCGGGCCAGTTCGGCGACCGGTACCTCGCGCGTGAAGCCCGTGATCCGGAAGTTGGAGGGGTGCACCTTCAGGACGAAGCCGGTGTCCGGTCCCACAGCCGCGGCGTAGTCGGCCGGCGTGGTGCGGTTGGTGGTGCCGACCTCCCGCAACCGGGCGCCGGTGGAGACGAGCAGGTCGGGCAGGCGGAAGCCGTCGCCGATCTCCACGAGTTCGCCGCGGCTGACGACGATCTCCCGGCCCTGGGCCAGCGCGGTCGCGGCCAGCGCAAGCGCCGCCGCGCCGTTGTTGACCACGTGGGCGGCCTCCGCGTCCGGCACGTGCCGCAACAGGGCCTCCAGCGCGGACCGCCCCCTCCGGGAGCGTCCGCCGGTGGCCAGGTCCAGCTCCACGTCCGTGGTCCCGGCCGCGGCCATGACGGCGTCGCGGGCGGCGGCCGACAGCGGGGCCCGGCCCAGGTTGGTGTGCAGCAGCACCCCGGTGGCGTTGAGCACCGGTCGCAGCCCGGCCGCGGTGGCCGGCAGCGCGGCCACCACGTGCTCGGCGACCTCCGCGACGGGCACCTCGCCCGCCCGCGCCCGCTCCTGGACCTGTACGACCACGTCCTTCACCAGGCCCCGTCCCAGCCGCTCCGCCGCCGCGGCGAGCCGGGGGTCCGCCAACAGCGCGTCGGTGCGCGGCAGTCGGCGCCGCTCGTCGGGCGGCGCGGTGGAGGCGTGATCGCGGTCCATCCCATGCACCTTCGCTCTGGCCCTGCTGAAGCCCCGTCAGGTTACGGCGGTCACGACCCGGGGCGCCCGCGCCACACCGGGGAACGCCGAGTCGTGCCGCGGTCCGGCCCGCGTCCGGCTCACGGCCGGCGGGTGGTCGGTTGGCGCTGCGAGCTCGCCGTTGCGGCGGTCCGCCGGATGGAACCCGGCTCCATGCCCTGGCCGCCGGTGTCTCCGCACGGCTGGGGGAACGTGGGCCGGGCCGGGGCGGCGGCCAGGTGCCGGGCGCTTGGGCGCTTCTCGGCATGGACGACAGGCGGTGGCGCATCGTGTCCGCGGCGATCGCGTCCGGCTCACGGGCCGGCGGGTGGTCGGGGGAGGCGCTGCGGGCACGCCATCGCGGCGGCCCGCCGGACGGGACCCGGCGTCTTCGCGCGGCGGATGATCGGGCTGATCGCGGTGCCGGTCGACGGCGTCCGCACGGCTGGGGGAAGGCGTGCGGGCCGGGGCCGCGCACCAGTGCCGGGCGTGACACTGACGACGAGCGATCACGCCCGCTCGGACGCACTTCAGCGACATCGTCACGGCGTACGCCGCTTCCCGCCCGAGCCGAGCACCCGTGCCGCCGCACTGCACCGGGCGACGGTAGGCGCCTCCCTCCCCGCGGCCGACGCGCGTGGCGCAAGCCGCACGGGGGAGCCCCGGCTCACTCCGTGTCGCGGCCTTCGCGTCGCGCGTCGAGACGCTCGCGCTGCGGCTTCACCACGTAGGCGGGGTCCTTCGTGGACGTCACGCCCGCCTCGAAGGTGCCGAAGCGCTGCAGGGCGCTGCCGGCGAGCAGCGCCAGTCCGCCCACGGCGGCCGCCGCGCGGCTGCGGCGGGCGAGGGTCAGCGCGGTGAGCGCGCCGCCCACCGTGAGGTACTCGGACGCCTTGCGCAGCCGGTGCGGACGGCCGGTGGTGTAGGCCCCCGTCACGAAGCCCGGCCGCCGGTCGATCAGCCGGGACGCGACGACCTCGGCCGCCGCGCCGACCACGGCGAGTCGCCGGGCGGGGCCCGCCTCCGCCACCGGTGCGACGAGCATGCCGAGGCCGCCGCCGCTGGCCGCGGCTGAGCCGGTGAACACGAACGGCAGTTCCTGGCGGGCGCCGTGCCAGGCCGGTACGGCCGTCTGGGAGAGCAGTGCCGCCGTGTACGACGCGACACCGGGAGCGAAGAGCGCCGCGGACAGGCCGGCCGGGCGCGCCGCCCTCCGCAGCAGCCGGCCGGGCAGGGTGGCGCGCACCGAGGCGGGCAGTACCTCGGCGACGGCCGCCAGCGCGCTGCCGGGACCGTAGGCGACCAGGACCCAGGTGCCCACCGACATGGGGGAGGTGGGCTTGGCGACCCGCAGCATGTGGTGGAAGCGCTCGGGCCGCCCGAGGTCCGCGATCAGCAGGTACATGCTGACGAGCAGCGCGCCGAAGCCACCGATGCGGCTCGCCCGGCGCAGTTCGGGGCGTCCCGTCAGATCGGCGCCGGCCCCGATGAGGGCGGCACCGGCCGACAGCCCGCCGGTGAAGAGGTATGCCGGGATCTTCCATTCCCACACCGGCGGCTTCAGCACCGGCCGCCCGTAGTAGGAGCGGAAGTCGGCGCGCGGCACCATGGGCTGCTCGCGGCTCCCGTCGTCGTCGCGTCCCCGGCCCCGGCCTCCGCCCCGGCCTCCACCGTGGCCGTCGCCGTGGCCGTCGCCATGGGGCCCGCGTTCGCCGCGAGGGGTCGTTCCGTCGCCGCTCATCGCCGCCCCCCGCGCAGGAAGACCGCGGCCGAGGCGACCAGCATCGCCGAGGCGGCCGCGCCCACGTACTTCCACGTCGACACCAGGTCACGGGTGGGCACGACCGGGTCGGGCGGGAACCCGTAGACCTCCGGGTCGTCCAGAAGCAGGAAGAACGCGCCGTCGCCGCCCACGTCGTCGTCGGGGTCGCGGCCGTACAGCTGGGCCTCGGCCACCCCGGCCTCGTGCAGATCGGCCAGCCGACGGTCGGCGCGCTCACGCAGTTCGTCCAGCGGGCCGAACTGGATGGAGTCCGTCGGACAGGCCTTGGCGCAGGCCGGTTCCAGGCCGTCGCGCAGCCGGTCGTAGCACATGGTGCACTTCCAGGCACGTCCGTCGTCCGGCCGCCGGTCGATGACGCCGTAGGGGCATCCGGACACGCAGTAGCCGCAGCCGTTGCAGATGTCGGGCTGGACCACGACGGTTCCGAACTCGGTGCGGAACAGGGCCCCGGTGGGGCAGACGTCCAGGCACCCGGCGTGCGTGCAGTGCTTGCACACGTCGGAGGACATCAGCCACCGGAACTGCGTGCGGTTCTCGACGCCGGTGCCGGACCCGGGCAGGTCGAAGGACGGGAAACCCAGGTCCACGGGTGCCGTGCCGAGGTCGCCGCCGCCGCGCTTGGCGACCTCCAGGGCGTCGGCCACCACTTCGGTCGTGCCGTCGATGCCGCTGGGGCCGACGGGAAGTCCCGACAGGCCGGCGTCCTGTTGCCCGAGCGGTCGCTGCTGCTCGATGAACGCGACGTGCCGCCACGAACTGGCGCCCAGCATCCCGGTGTTGTCGAACGACATGCCCAGCAGGTCGATGCCGTCCTCGGGAACGGCGTTCCACTCCTTGCAGGCCACCTCGCAGGCCTTGCAGCCGATGCACACGGACGTGTCGGTGAAGAAGCCGACGCGGGGCGGGTGGTCGCGGTGGCCGGCGTCGCCGGCGGGGTCCTCGAGCGGTCCGTACAGGCTCTGCTCGTGCGTCATGACGGCTCCTCCGGCGGATCCGGTTCGGTGTGCGCCCGCAAGGTGTGGCCGCCCGCTGTCGCTATGCGGGTGCCGGTCTCCGTGGTGATGCCGGCCCGGCGGCGGTAGCCGGCCACGTAGTCGAGCAGGGCGGGGCCCCTCGGCCGGCGTCCGGGCCGCACGTCGCAGGTCAGCACCTTGCTCTCCTGGATGAACACGTTCGGGTCGCACACCACGCCGATCAGGTCGTTGACCACGTCGCCCGTGGTGAGCCCCGTCGAACCCCAGTGGTAGGGCATCCAGACCTGGTGGACGACGCGTCCGTCGAGGCGCAGGGGTGCCATCCGGTCGGTGACGACCACGCGGGCGTCGACCGCGGTCCGGCTGGTGATCACGTGGGCCCAGTCCAGGTGCCGCAGGCCGCGTTCCGCCGCGAGCTCCGGCGACACCTCCACGAACAGCTCGGGCTGGAGCTCGGCCAGGTAGGGCAGTTGCCGGCTCATGGCGCCGGCGGTGTGGTGCTCGGTCAGCCGCGCCGCGGTGAACACGTAGGGGAACACCGCGCTGTGGGCCTCGGGGGGCGCCGGGTTGGACGGATTGTCCGGGCGGCCGTAGACCTTGCGGACCGGGTTGCCCTGCTGGCCGTAGAGCAGATTGCGCATGGGTGACTCGTGCGGCTCGTAGTGGGTGGGGAGCGGACCGTCCGCCAGCCCCGCCGGGGCGAACAGCCAGGCCTTTCCGTCGCGCATCATGATGAACGCGTCGCTGCCGCCGAGTGCCGCGGGGCCCGACGCCCCCTCGGGAGGCCGGTAGTCCGGCGGCTTGTTCTTCTCGAAGTCCGGTGTGTCGTTGCCGGTCCACTCGCCGGCCTCCTCGTCCCACCAGACCAGCTTCTTGCGTTCGCTCCAGGGCCGTCCCTGCGGGTCGGCCGAGGCGCGGTTGTACAGCACGCGGCGGTTCAACGGCCAGGTCCAGCCCCACTCCGGGTCGTACGGTCCGGTCTCGGTGTGCGGCGTGCGGCGCCGGGCCTGGTTGGTCTCGCCCGCGTACACGCCGCTGTAGATCCAGCAGCCGCACGCGGTGCTGCCGTCCGCCCTGAGGTCGAGGTAGCTGTCGACCGTGCGGCCGGTGCTCAGGTCGATGCCGTTGATGTGGCGCAGCACGTCCGAGGGGGACGGCTCGTCGCCCTCCGTCTCGTAGTCCCACGCCAGATCGAGGATCGGGCGGTCGCGCTCGTCGGTCGAGCCCGCCAGCCGCTCCTTCAGCCGCACGCCGAGCTGGTGGAAGAACCACAGTTCGGAGCGCTGGTCCCCGGAAGGATCCACCGCTTGGTCGCGCCACTGGAGCATGCGCTGCGTCTGGGTGAAGGTGCCGGCCTTCTCCACGTGCGACGCGGCGGGGAAGAAGAACACCTCCGTGCGGCACTGGTCGGTGACGATCTCACCGGTCTCGATCTCCGGCGCGTCCTTCCAGAACGTGGCGCTCTCGATCATGGTGATGTCGCGGACGACCAGCCAGTCCAGGTTCGCCATGCCCAGGCGTTGCAGGCGGCCGTGGGCGGAGCCGACCGCCGGGTTCTGGCCGAGCAGGAAGTAACCGAAGATCTTGTTCCCGTCGACCATGTCCATGGCGGTGCGGTAGGTGCCGTGGTCGCCGTTGACGCGTGGCATGTAGTCGAAGCAGTAGTCGTTCTCCGCCGTCGCCGCGTCGCCCCAGTACTCCTTCAGCAGCGACACCATGTAGGCGTCGGCGTCGCCCCAGAACCCCTTCTGGTGCCGGCCGCGGACCCCGTCCAGGTAGTCGGACAGGGTCTCGTGCGCGACATCGGGCATCGGCAGGTAGCCGGGCAGCAGGTTGAACAGGGTGGGTACGTCCGTCGAGCCCTGGATGCTCGCGTGACCGCGCAGTGCGTAGATCCCCGCACCGGGACGGCCGATGTTGCCCAGCAGGAGCTGGACGATGGATCCGGCCCGGATGAACTGGGCGCCGACGGAGTGCTGGGTCCAGCCGACGCTGTAGACCAGCGCGGTGGTGCGCTCCCGGCCGGAGTTCTCCGTCCATGCCCGGCACACGTCCAGGAACAGGTCCCGGGGCACTCCGCAGATCCGCTCCACCATCTCCGGGGTGTAGCGGGAGAAGTGCCGCTTGAGCACCTGGAACACGCACCGCGGATGCTCCAGGGTGGGGTCGGCCGCGATCTCCCCGGGCGCGGGCTCCACGAACGGCCCCTTGGCGCCGAGCTGGTAGGGCTCGGAGGTCTCCTTCGCGTGGCAGCCCGGCCGCTGTTGCGTCCGCACGCTCTCGTACGACCAGCTCGACGCGTCGTAGGCGGCGGTGTGCGGGTCGTAGCCGCTGAACAGCCCGTCCAGGTCCTCGGTGTCCTGGTAGCGCTCGTTCAGCAGGAACGGGGCGTTGGTGTACGCCGTCACGTACTCCCGGAACTCCAGGTTGTTGGAGAGGATGTAGTTGACCACGGCGCCGAGGAACGCGATGTCCGTGCCGGCGCGCACCGTGACGTGCTGGTCGGCGTGCGCGCTGGTCCGGGTGAACCGCGGGTCGATGTGGATCACCCGGGCTCCGCGGGCCTTGGCCTCGGTCACCCACTGGAAGCCGACCGGATGGGCCTCGGCCATGTTCGAGCCCATGATGACGATGCAGTCGGTGTTGACCAGGTCCTGCAGGTAGTCGGTGGCACCGCCGCGTCCGAGCGAGGCTCCCAGACCGGGAACCGTGGCGGAGTGTCAAATACGCGCCTGGTTCTCGATCTGCAAGGCGCCCATGGCGGTGAACAGCTTCTTGATGAGGTAGTTCTCCTCGTTGTCCAGCGTGGCGCCGCCGAGGCTCGCCAGGCCCATGGTCCGGCGCAGCTTCCTGCCCTGCTCGTCGGTGTCCTGCCAGCCCCGGCGCCGGGCGTCCAGGATCCGGTCGGTGACCATGTCCATGGCCGTGTCCAGGTCCAGCTCCTGCCAGGCGGCGCCGTAGGGCGGCCGGTAGAGCACGCGCTGCTCACGGTGCGGGCCGGTGACGAGCTGCTTGCTCGCGGACCCCTTCGGGCACAGCCTGCCGCGCGAGATCGGGCTGTCGGGGTTGCCCTCGATCTGGACGACCTTCTCGTCCTTGACGTACACGCGCTGCGCGCAGCCGACCGCGCAGTAGGGGCACACCGAGTCGACCACGCGGTCCGCGCTCCCGGTACGCGACCCGAGTCCGGCCGAGCGCTTCGAGCGGGTCGCCGTACCGCGTCCCAGCGGGTCCGTCCCGGTGAGCTGGCGGTACACCGGCCAGGCCGAGATCCACGTCTTCACGCCCATCCGCCTGCTCCTTCGTGCGGTGGCCCTGCGTCCTTCCGACGCTACCGGCCGGGAGGACGCCCGCAAGTCCGGGCGGGTGGCTCTCAGACGCGGGCCGCCTCGGCGGAGCGCACGGCGGCGACGAGCAGCCCGACGGCCAGGTCGACGTCGGCCCGGGTCGTCCAGCGGCCGACCGACAGCCGCAGCGCGGCCAGGGCGCGGGCGTCGTCCAGGCCCATCGCCCGCAGGACGGGGGAGGGCGTGCGGGCTCCGCTGTGGCAGGCGGAACCGGTGGAGGCCGCGAGCAGCGGCACGGCGGCGAGCAGGTCGTGGCCCGCCGTGCCGTCGATGCTGACGTTGAGGGTCCCGGGCAGGCGGTGCCGGGCGGAGCCGTTCAGGTGGACCCGCCCGGGAAGCGCCGCGGCGAGGCCGTCGTGCAGGCGGTCGCGCAGCGCGGCGGCCCGCCGGTCGCCGCCGCCGGTGAGCTCCGCGGCGGCCAGCCCGGCCGCGGCCCCCAGGGCGACGGCGAAGGCCACGTTCTCCGTGCCCGCCCGCCGTCCGCTCTCCTGGCCGCCGCCGGGGACCAGCGGCTCCAGGCGGACGCCCCGTCGTACGTAGAGGGCGGCTACGCCCTTCGGGGCGTACATCTTGTGACCCACGAGGGTCAGCAGATCCACCCCGAGGTCGCGCACGTCCAGCGGAACCTTGCCGGCCGCCTGGGCGGCGTCGCAGTGGAACAGCGCGCCGTGCGCCCGGGTCAGCCGGGCCAGCTCGGCCACGGGCTGGAGCGTTCCGGTCTCGTTGTTGGCGGCCATGACGGAGACCAGGGCGGTCCGCTCGTCGAGCGCGGCGGCCAGGCGGGCGGGGTCCACCAGACCCTCGCCGTCCACCGGCAGGAGCGTGACCTCGACCCCGTGCAGACGCGCCAGCGCGCGGCAGGTCTCCAGAACGGCCGGGTGCTCGGTGACCTGGGTGATCACACGGGACCTGCCTGGCGCGGCGGCCAGCACGGCGCCGCGCAGCGCGAGCGTGTCCGCCTCCGACCCGGAGCCGGTGAACACGATCTCGTCGGCCGCGGCCCCGATGAGCGCGGCGACCTGCTCCCGGGCGCGCGCGAGGGCCGCTCTCGGTTCCGCGGCGACGGCGTGCCCGCTGGAGGGGTTGCCGAACCAGCGCTCCAGCCAGGGGCGCGTCGCCTCCGCGACCCGGGGGTCGACCGGAGTGGTGGCGTTGTGGTCCAGGTACACCGGGCCGCCGTCGAGACCCGGATGCGGCGGCACGTTCATGAGAGATCCTGCACATCCATTCGGCGACGGGGGACCCGCGGATTATTTACCATTTGCCGGGAATGAGCGACTTATGGACGTCATTTTTCCCGTTTCGGCGTATCCGCCGCTCGCCCTCGGCTTCTTCGGCCTGGGCACCGGTTACCTGATCTGGGGCCCGCAGGAGCTGTTCGGCTGGCCCAAACGCGACGAGCGCGTGGACCGCGCGCTGGGCACCTGGGGCATCTGGCTTCCGGGCTTCTGCCAGTTGTTGGCCGGTGTCATCCTCTTCGTCGGACTCACGTGGTTCGAGGTGTTCAAGGCGCCGTCCCTCTACATGGCGGCGCTGGCCTTCTCCGCGTACGGCATCCACTGGTTCGCGCTGGGCTGGGACCGCTACCGGGGCAACGACCCGCGCGTGAACGCCGGGGTCTCGGTGGCCTACATGGTCCTGTCGGCGCTGGGCGCGACGGTGTTCTTCGCCGTGAACGACTGGCCCGTCGGCATCGTCTTCATCGGCCTCTTCGGCGTCTACGCCGCCAAGCTCGTCATGTCCGTCGGCGTCCCGGTCGCCGAGCGGGTGATGGGGCTGTTCCGCGTCCTCACCGCCTGCTGGCTCATGTACCTGACCTTCGCCGTCGTGGTCGACTTCGCGCTCGGGTACCACTGGCCCACGTGAGCGGGATCCGCGCGGCGGGCCGTCCAGCCTCCGCCGTGCATCGGGAGCACGGCACCGGTGACGCGGGCAGGCGGCCTTGTCCCCCGGGAGGTGGGCGACGAGCGGCGCGAGTGCCCAGTGCCGCGGCGCCCGTCAGCCCGACGACGCCGTGCTTCGTGGCCACGGTGCCGCGACCGGGCCGGCCGCCGGCACCCGCGCGGGACGCCTACCGCGGGCGCATCAGGGCCAGGTCCTCGCCCCACGCGTCCAGCACGGCGCCGTGTCCCGCGCGCCGCGCCGCCGCCTCGGCACGGGCGAAGAGACGCCGCTGCGTGGGGACGTCGCCGCTGCGCGCGATGGTGTCGATCGCCTCCAGCAGCGCGGCGGATTCCCAGCCGGGCAACGGGTGGCGGGTGAGTTCCCACTCCAGGTACCTGTTGTACGGGCGGGGGCGGCGGTCGAGGGCGAAGAGCAGTTCCAGCAGGAACCCGATGCTGTCGGCGGCGTCGAGCCGCGCGGCGAGGGCATGGCCGTCACGGGCGTTCTTGACCGACCGGTAGAGAGAGTTGGCGTAGGCGTCCAGCCAGGCACCGGAGTCCCGGAACGCCTCGTCGGTGTCGAGGCGCGCCTTGGCGGCCAGGATCCGGGCGATCTCCCCGTCGAGCCGGTCCAGCACGACACGGGCGCGGGCGAGGGCGTAGCGCTCGAAGCCGGGCACTCCGGCGTCGCGGAACCCGGCCAGGGTGACGACGACGAGGTCGAGTTCGGGGGTGCGGTGACCCGCGAAGCGGGTGAGGTCCGTTGCCGCGCCGTCGGCGAGGACGACGTACAGATCATGGTCCGAGTGCGTGGTGGCCATGCCCTCGTGCGCCTGGGAGCCCTTGAGGACGAGGCCCACGACGGCGTCGTCGGCGACGGCCCGTTCGGTGAACGCCGCATAGGTGAGCGGGTGGTGAGAGGTCACGGTGATCTCCGCGGGAGGGTGGCCGGGCAGGGCTGCCGGCGGCCCGCACGCCGGACCGCCGGTACCGTCCGCGGCGGCGCCTGGCCGCCGCCCTGGAGATCAACGCATGCGAGAACGGTAATGCACGGGCCTCAGCCGAGGGCGCCGTTGCGGGCGTCGCGCCAGAGGTCGACGCCGCTCGCGTCGAAGGAGTACTCGTCGATCCGGGCCAGTTCGTCGGCGCTGAAGTGGAGGTTCCCCAGGGCGGCGACGTTCTGCTCCACCTGCTCGACCCGGGACGCGCCGATCACGAGGGAGGTGACGCGCTCGTCGCGCAGGGCCCAGGCCAGTGCCATCTGGGCCAGGGACTGGCCGCGGTCCCGGGCGATGGCGGCGAGGCCGCGCAGCCGTCGCAGCATGTCCTCGGAGAGCCACGCGGCGTCGAACGTCGAGCCGTGCGCGGCGCGGGAGTCCGCGGGGACTCCGTCGAGGTAACGGTCCGTCAGGAGCCCCTGGGCGAGCGCGGTGAAGCCGATGACGCCGACCCCCTCGTGGTGCGCGGTCTCCAGGAGCCCTTCGGTCTCGATCCAGCGGTTCAGCAGGGAGTACGACGGCTGGTGGATCAGCAGCGGCGTGCCGAGGTCCCGCAGGATGGCCGCGGCCTCGCTCGTCCGCTTCGCGTCGTAGGAGGAGATGCCGATGTACAGGGCCTTGCCCTGGCGGACCGCGGTGTCGAGGGCGCCCATCGTCTCCTCGAGCGGCGTGGTGGCGTCGAGGCGGTGGCTGTAGAAGATGTCGACGTAGTCCAGGCCCATGCGCTGCAGGGACTGGTCCAGCGAGGCGAGCAGGTACTTCCGGGAACCGCCGCCCTGGCCGTAGGGGCCCGGCCACATGTCCCAGCCGGCCTTGGTGGAGATCACCATCTCGTCGCGGTAGGGCGCGAGGTCGTTCCTCATGATGCGGCCGAAGGTGAGTTCGGCGGCGCCGTAGGGCGGGCCGTAGTTGTTCGCCAGGTCGTGGTGGGTGATGCCGAGGTCGAACGCGCGCAAGGTGATCTCGCGCTGCCGCTCGAAGGGCTTGTCGTCGCCGAAATTGTGCCAGTAGCCCAGGGAGAGCAGGGGCAGGCCGAGCCCCGAGCGTCCGGTACGGCGGTACCGCATCGTGCCGTCGTAGCGATCGGGGTTGGCGACGTGGGGCATGGGACTTCTCCGCGACGTGTGGGTTGCCAGGTGCGGCGTCCAGCCTGCTGCGTCGCGATTCGGAAGTCCAACAGTCCTCGCCTCTTGGATTGAGCGGTGCGGCTTCTCAATGCGGTGCCGGCTCAGGCGGCGTCGAGGAAATCGGCCACGACACGGTTGAAGAGCTGCGGGTTCTCCCAGAACATCAGGTGGCTGCCGGCCTCCTGCGCGGAGAACACGTGTGCGCGCGCCCCGGGGATGAGGGAGGCGACCCACTCGGTCGTGCCGGGCGGGAAAAGGCTGAGCTCGCCGCCGATGACGAGGGCCGGGACGGTGATGCGGGGCAGGACGTCTTGCCAGTCGTCGCCGTAGTGGTCCAGGTGCGGGTCGGCCGCGTGGCGCGGCGGAAGCAGCCGGTTCTGCTCCACGAGCCACCGCACGTGGTTCTCGTCGAGGGACGGGCTGTGCAGCATGTCGGCGACGGCCCGCGCGGTGGCGGCCGCGGTGGCGGCGCTGCCGCGCGGCCCCGCCGCGATGCCGAGGGCCAGTTCCGGGGTGAACACCGCGGCGGCGGGGGCTCCTGCCCGGCACCGGCCAATTGCGACGCGACGACGGGCGACCGGTCGACCAGGACCAGGCGCCCGGTGCGGTCGCGGCCGAAGAGGTCCCGGTGGCACCAGAGCGCCGCGCAGCCCAGGGAGTGTCCGAGCAAGGCGGCGTCGCACAGGTCGTGCAGGTCCATGGCGAGCCGGGAGACCCGGTAGCCGTGGGCGGGCCTCTCCGACCGTCCGTGGCCGCGGTGGTCCAGGGCGATCACGCGGCGGCGATCGCCCTGCCCGCCCTCTTCGCGCGCTTCCCCGACCTGGAACTCGCCGAGCCCGCCGACGCGCTGGAACCGCTGCCCACACCGGTGTTCAACGCGAAGGCGCGGGTGCCCGTCCGCCTCTGACGCGACCGCCGTCCCCGGGGACCGCCCGCGGACACGGGGAATTCTCCGTCCCATGACCGCATTTCCGATTGGCCGGTGCACGGTTCATTTGTCGGCCGCACCGGATTCTCGCCCGCTGCCGCCGCCCGTGGCAACCCGGTACCCGGGGGAAGATGTGCGCCTGCACATATGAGAAGCCCGGTCGGCGGGAATTCCCCGATACCGGCCGTGCGGCGCCGGGCGGTCTGCCCGCGTTCATGGCCACTGATGCCTCTTCGTCCGGGATCACGCTGCTCACCAGGACGTATCCGGCCGCGCCGGGTTGCCCGGCCGCACGTTGAGCCGAGTTTTGGGAACGTTTTTACCCGTGGCTCGAATCATGCGCATCAAAAGGGCGGCGACATGTGACGGCACCAAGCGAGGTATTGACACACGGTCAATGCGGGTCCGGTAATGGTTCGTCGGCGGATCGGTGAATCCGCCGTCACCGGCCCCGAATTCGGGGCCCTGTCCGGATTGGTTGATTGTGTCGATATCCCCCTCCGCGAGAAGTGCCGCACCGGCCTTCCGCGCAATCGGTCGCGCCGCCGCCGTCCTCGGCGTCGCGGCCCTGGCGGCGCTGGGCCTCCAGCCGGCCGCACAGGCCCGGCCGACCACCCCCGTCGTGCACGCGGTCACCCATGCCGCTCGCACAACTGCCGCGCCGGACACCGCGCCCGACCTCGAACCCGTCTGCGACGCCCCCGCCAAGGGCCGTGCCGCCTGCTACGCGCTGCGCGCCACCGGTCAGCCGCCGCTCCTCCGCCTCGGCGCCTCGGCGACCCCGGCCGGCCTGGGCCCGCAGGACATCCAGAGCGCGTACAACCTGCCCGCGGACGGCGGTGCGGGGCAGACGATCGCGATCGTCGACGCCTACGACAACCCCAACGCCGAGGCCGACCTCGCCGTCTACCGCCAGCAGTACGGTCTGGCGCCCTGCACCACGGCCAACGGCTGCTTCCGGAAGGTCGACCAGCGCGGAGGCACTTCCTACCCGCAGCCCAGCCAGGGGTGGGCGGGGGAGATCGCCCTCGACCTGGACATGGTCTCCGCGGCCGCCCCGGGCGCGCACATCCTGCTCGTGGAGACCGACAACGACGGCCTGGACAACCTCGCCGCCGGCGTGGACGAGGCCGTCTCCCTCGGAGCGAAGTACGTCTCCAACTCCTACGGCCGGCCCGGTGATTCCGCCGACGACCTCGCCACCTACGGCGCCTCGTACGACCACCCGGGTGTCGCCGTGGTGGCGGCCAGTGGCGACAACAAGTACGGGGTCTCCTTCCCCTCGACCCTGCCGACCGTGACCGCCGTCGGCGGCACCACCCTCACCGCCGACCCCGGGTCCGCCCGCGGCTGGTCGGAGACGGTCTGGGCCCGGGACAACTACGGACCCGGCTCCGGGTGCGCGCAGAACCAGGTCAAGCCTGCCTTCCAGAAGGACACCGGCTGCACCGGGCGGAGTGTGGCGGACGTCTCCGCCGTGGCCGACAACGTCGCCGTCTACCTGACGTTCGGCGACCAGGGGACCGGCTGGCAGCGCTACGGCGGCACCAGCGTCGCGACTCCGGTGATCGCCTCCCTCTACGCCCTGGCCGGACCCCCGCGCCCGGGCACGTACCCCAACGCCTACCCCTACGCGGCCGGCGGCGCGGGCCTCAACGACGTCACCACCGGCTCCAACGGCACCTGCGCCGTCGCCTACTTGTGCACCGGCGGCCCCGGCTACGACGGACCGACGGGCCTCGGCACGCCCGCGGGCCTGGCCGCCTTCCGCAGCGGTCCGCACGGCACGCTGTCCGGCACCGTGAAGGACGCGGCCACCGGCAAGCCGGTCGCCCGCGCGACCGTCGGCTCCGGGCTGGACGTCACCACGACCGACACCGAGGGCGCGTACACCCTCGACCTGCCCGCCGGCACCGTGAAGGACCTGACGGTGAAGGCCTTCGGCTACACCGCCGCCGACCCGGTCACCCTGACCGTCGCCGACGGCCAGTCCCTGACGCGCGATGTCGCGCTCACCCCGATCCCGCGCGAGCACGTCCGCGGCACGGTCACCGACGGTTCCGGCCACGGCTGGCCGCTCTACGCGAAGATCACGGTGGCCGGTTCGCCGGAGGCCCCGGTGTGGACCGACCCGGTCACCGGCGCGTACCGGCTGGACCTGCCCCAGGGCGCCGACTACACCCTGGACGTCACCAGCAGCCTGCCCGGCTACGAGGCGCGGGAGCAGGGCGTCACGGTCGGGCACAGGTCCGTCACCGCCGACGTCGCGCTGACCGCCGACCCCGACGCGGCCACCGCCGTCGGCTACAGCCTCGAACGCGTCGGCGGCACCGAGACGTTCGACTCCACCGCCGGCGCCCCGCAGGGCTGGAGCGTCGTCAACGCCCCCGGGACCGACAGCGGCTGGGAGTTCGACGACCCGATCCAGCGCGGCAACCTCACCGGCGGCAGCGGCGCCTTCGCGGTCGCCGAGAGCGACAACGGACCGATCGGCCCGCACCAGGACAGCCAACTCATCAGCCCGGTCTACGACTTCTCCGCAGGACAGTCGGCCGAACTCTCCTTCAGGACCGAGTACGGGTACAACCCGAACAACCAGCAGATGAGCGTGGACGTCACCACCGACGGCGGCGCCACCTGGACGAACGCCTGGGCCTCGCCCAAGTCAAGCGACACCGCGCAGAACCGCACGCTCCACGTGGCCCTCGGCGCTTTCGCCGGGCACAAGGCCGTCCAGCTGCGCTTCCACTTCGTCGCGAACTGGGGCTACCACTGGGCGATCGACGACGTCTTCGTCGCGACCCGCACCCTCGTGCCCACCCCCGGCGGTCTGGCCGTCGGCACCGTCAGTGACGCCAACACCCACGCGGGCCTGGTCGGCGCCACCGTCACCGACCTCGGGAACCCGCAGTCCACCGCCACCACCACCGCGACCCCGGAGGACCCGGCCGTCGGCGACGGCTTCTACACCCTGTTCGCCGCGGGTCCCGGCAAGCACACCCTCGGCGCGACGGCGTCCGGCTACGCCACGGCGACGGAGCGGACCACGGTGCGTGCCGACCGGGTGACCCGCACGGACCTGGCCCCCGGCGCCGGACGTGTCACCGCCACCCCGCAGACGATCAGCGGCACCGTCGTCCAGGGGCGGCACACGACCGCACGGCTGCGCCTGGCCAACACCGGCACCGCGCCGGTGACCGTCCGTCTGGCCCAGCCCTCCGGCACCGGCTGGCTGACGCCGGGCGTCTTCCAGGTGACGCTGGAGCCGGGCCGGCGCACCACCGTCACCCTCGTCCTCGACTCCGCCTCCCCGGACGTCACCGCGCCGGGCGACTACCGTACGCAGATCACGCTCACCGGCGACACCCCCTACGCCGTCGCCCCGGTCCCGGTGACCCTGCACGTCACCGCGGCCCACGGACACGGCGCCTGATCACCCGTCATCCCCGCGGCCGTCCCCGGCCGGGCCTCGGCACTCGTGCCGGGGCCCGGCCGGGGACAACGTGTCCCAGGGGCGGTGTGGTCCGCTGCGCGGACGGCACCGCAGGGGCGAGAATCGGGACGAAAAGGACTCGGCGGTGAGGGAAGGCGGACGGACGTGCTCCACTACGACCTCGTGGTTCTGGGAATGGGCAGCGGCAACATGCTGTTCGGCGACGAACTCGCCCATCTGCGGTCCGCGGCCGTCGATCCCGGCCGGTTCGGCGGCACGTGCCTCAACAGGGGCTGCATCCCCAGCAAGATGCTGGTCGTCGCCGCCGACGCGGTGATGGACGCGCGGGAGGCCGCGCGGCTCGGCGTGCACGCCACGGTGGAGCCCGTGGAGTGGCGCGCCGTCCGCGACCGGGTGTTCGGACGGATCGACCCGCTCCACGAGGCCGCGGTGGACTACCGTCGAGGCAGCGGCGTCGACGTGTACACCGACGCGGCCCGCTTCGTCGCGCCGAAGGTGCTCCAGGTCGGCTCCGAGCGGATCGGCGCGGAGACGATCGTCGTGGCGGTCGGGTCCCGGCCGGTGATCCCCGACATCCCCGGGCTCGACACCGTTCCGTTCCACACCTCGGACTCCATCATGCGGATCGACGAGGTGCCCGCGTCCCTGGTCGTCCTCGGCGGAGGCTTCATCGCGGCCGAGTTCGGCCACGTCCTCGACGCGTTCGGGGCGGAGGTGACGATCATTCAGCACAGGCCGCGGCTGCTGATGGCCGAGGACGAGCAGGTGTCGGCACGCTTCACCGAACTCGCCGCACGACGCCACCGTGTCCTGCTCGACACCGAAGCCGTCTCCGTGGCACGCACCGCCGACGGTGTCGCGGTCACCGTGCGGGGCCCGCAGGGCGAACAGGTCGTCGAGGCCGAGGCGATGCTGGTGTCCGTGGGCCGCCGGCCCAACACCGACCGGCTGGACGCCGAGGCAGGCGGACTGGAACTGGACTGCGACGGCCACATCGCCACCGACGCCGCATGCCGCACGTCGGTACCGGGGGTGTGGGCGCTGGGAGACGTCGCCAACCACTTCCAGCTCAAGCACCGGGCCAACGCCGAGGTGCGCCTCGTGCGCCACAACCTGCTCCACCCCGACGACATCCGCACCCTCGGCACCAAGGGCGTGCCGCACGCGGTGTTCACGCATCCGCAGATCGCGAGTGTCGGCCTGACGGAGCAGGAGGCGCGCCGCCGCGGCATCGACTGCCTCGTGAGCGTCCGCGACTACGGCGACGCGGCCTACGGCTGGGCGCTGGAGGACACCACCAGCTTCGTCAAGCTCCTCGCGGACCCGGCCGACCGCACCCTCCTGGGTGCCCACATCATCGGACCCCAGGCCGCGACGCTCATCCAGCCCCTCATCCAGGCCGTGACCCTGGTGCAGAGCGTGGACCACGTCGCGCAGGACGCGCTGTACATCCACCCCGCCCTCACCGAGGTCGTGGAGCAGGCGCTGCTGGCCCTGTGACGTCTCGTGTCACGTCGGGAACGGGTCAGGACACGCCGGTGACGGACACCGTCGCCCGGCCGCCGTCCGACCGGAGGACGATGTCGAAGAGGAAGGCGTCACCCGCGCGCGGCCCCAGGACCTCCCACGCGCCGGCGGGGAGGGTGCGGGAGACGGTCTCGTGGCGTTCGCCCGGCGCCGATCCACTGATCGCCACGAGCCGCACCGGCGTCCTGCCGGTGTTCTTCAGCGTGACGGAGCGGGTCCGCGGGCAGTTCGCGGTGCTCGTACCGGAGCAGTGCCGGCGGACGTCCCCGAAGTGCGCCAGCCCGCACGAGACCTCGGTGGCGAAGGCGAAGTCGGACGTGCAGGTGGCGCCGACGCGCAGGCCGCCCGCGGCGTCCGCCCCGTCGCCGGGTCCGGAGGCCGAGCCGTGCGAACGCGCCACGGCGAAGGCGCCGAGCGCGGCGGCCGAGACGAGTGCGGCGGCGCCGGCGGTGACGAGTACGGCGGGCAGGGGTGCTTTCCGCACGGATGTGCTCCCAAGGTCGTGCTGTGGATCGGTGGTGCGGGTCGCCGGGGGCTTGATCGGTCGGGTCGATCCGCCCGCCGCAGCGGTGGTGTGACACGCCAGGGCGTGCGGGGAGGGCGTGCGGACTGGTCACGGCACGTGGTGGTGCCCGGCGTTCGCACCGCTGTCACCCACCGCCCGGGCCCGACCTCACTGTCGAGCCATGGGGAACGTAGCAGACAGTGTTGATTGCCCGCGGCGCGGTCCCCACCCGCAAGAGGCTGCGGGAGTCATGCTTTGACCGCATAGGGGATGATATGGGGGGCGTGCTGAGCGTGTTCGGTGTCCGGACACTTCGATGTGCACACCGAATCTCCATAACACCGTTTGACACTGTTGACGGTCGGCGGACCGCCGGCGGCAGCGGCGCCACCGGTGCGGGCGGGCGTCAGAAGTGGGTCTCGATGCCGAAGGCGCGCCGGAGTCGGGCCATGTCGTGGCGGTCGCGGTCGGCCGGCTCGTAGCCCTGGTGGAAGTGGACCTGCTGCTCGGCGGACAGGCAGGGGACCGCTGTTCCCCCGACGGTGCCGGTGGTGAAGCTCGCGGCGGGATAGCGGAAGGGGTGCTCCGGGTCGGGGGAGGACTGCACGGCGGACCCGTCCGCGGCGAAGGACAGGGGGTGGAGGTCGAGTTCCCGCCCGAGCGGGTCCGTCACGACGAACCGCACCGGCCGCCAGTCCAGGGTCTCGGCGAACCCCGCGTCCGCCAGGGCCGCGACGACGGCCGGCTCCTGCTCCACGCGGTGCATCAGGTCCAGATCGCGATGCGGACGTGTCTGCTCACCGACCAGCGCGTCGACCCCCCAGCCGCCACCGATCCAGACGTCCGTCCCCGCCCGCCGGAGCACGGCGAGCACGGACAGGACGTCGGCGGCGGTCATCATGCCGGGCCCCCCGGCGCCGGCGTCGCGGTCCCACGGACCGGGCGGGCCGGGACCTCGAAGACGAGTTCGCGCCCGTCCTCCTCGTCCCACTGCTCGCCGACCTCGACGAAGCCGAAACCCGCGATCGTGGCCAGGGACGCCACGTTGTCCGGGGCGATCGCCGCCCGCACGGTCGTGACCGACGGTTCCGCCGCCGCGCGGCGCAGCAACTCGGCCAGGGTGGAGCGGGCGTATCCCTGGCGACGGAAGGGAGGGGCGACCGCGTAGCCGATCTCGACCATGCCGGTCTCGTCGGGAGGTCCGTGGAAACCGGCGTGTCCGACGACCGGACCGCCGTCCGCCACGACCGCCTGCCGCACCATCCACCGCGCGCGGCCGGGATCGGCGGCCATCTGACCGAGCCGGTACCGCCACAGCCACCGTGCCCGGTCGGTCAGGAAGTACTCGGTCAGGGGAACGCCCGCGACCGCGCCGGCCCCGGAGAGGTCTCCTTCGAGCAGGGCGGACATCACGGCGCCGGACAGTTCCACGAAACGGACGTGCTGCGGGCCGCGCGCGAGCGGTCCCCGGTCATCGACGTCATCGGCCACCCGCGGATGGTCGCCGACCGGCCCCCGGCACGTCCAGCGAATTGAAGGGGACCGCGCTCAGCCCCGGCCGCCGCGTTCGAACGGGATCTTCTCGCCCGCCTCGACGGCCACCGGAAGGCGGTTCCCGACGGGCGGGAGGGGGCAGGTGGCGAGGTCGGTGTAGGCGCAGGGCAGGTTGGCTGCGCGGTTGAAGTCGAGGTGGACGCGGCCGTCGGGGCCGGGCGCGTCGATCTGGAGCGAGCGGTTGGCGGCGTAGGTGGTCACCCCGGAGGTGGCGTCCGTGAAGAGCGCCATCAGGCTGCCGGGCCGGGCGCCGTTGAAGACGGTCAGCCGGTGCGTCGCGCCGTCCAGCTCGAACTCCACCTGGCCGGGGGAGTCGTAGACGTGCTCCAGGCCCTCGACGGCGGCGCCCACGGTGACCGCGCGCGGGGTGTCGAACGGCACGAAGCGGCCCTCGCGGGCCCAGCGGGGGTCGGGGGCATAGGCGGGCGTGCCCGTGAACGCGGTCCGCAGGGCGCTGCCGGGATGGCGGGGGCGCACGATGTTGTGTCCGCCCCGCTTGGCGACCTCGATCACCGCGTCGCCGTGGCCCGCGTACACGCTGTCCCGCTCACCGATGACCCCGAAGTCGTGGCGGCCGTGCACCGCAGTGCCGTCGACCGTCAGCTCCTCGCCCTCGGCGAGATCGACCACCACGCGGTCGCCCGCGGCGGACCACGTGCCGGGGGCGTCGTCGAAGCGCTCGGGTTCCGGGCCGAGCCAGCGCAGACTCGTGATCGCCAGGAAGCCGTGCGGCCCGGCGAGGTTGTCCTCCTTGGCGCGGTGCCACCGTTCCCACTCCTCGGCGAAGGCCGCCCGATCGCCGAGGTCGGTCCGGTCGGTGTCCTGCACGGTCATGTCCGCTCCTTGGCCAGGCGCTGTGTTCCGTCCCACCCCGTACAACCCCGCCGGCCCGGCGCGTCATCCCCGGAGCGACGGGAAATCCGGCGGCCCCGGAACGCTCCGCGGCAGCCGCGGGTCGCACGGTGACGGGAGCGCCTCGCCGGCCACGTCCTGCCGCGCCGCGACCCGGAGACCGACCGCGTCGACCCCGGCATCCGGCGGATCCGGCACGACCCGGGACGACCTGGGGACACACCCGCGCCGAGGGTCGACGGCGACCCTGGGGTCTCCGCCCTGGCGGACGCGCTGCCCGCCGCCGCCGGCCCCGAGTTCGGAACCCGGCGGCACGGGCGGGGAACGACCGCGGCGGCTTGTCGGCGACCGGTCCTGACGAGCCGCCGCACGCCTCAGGGGCGGTAGACGACGCCGGGCCGCGGGACCGCCGGGGCGAGCAGCTGGGAGAAGGTGACCACGGTGTATCCCCGCTCGCGGAGGGTGTCGATGATGACGGGCACGGCCGGAGTCGTTCCCTTGTACCGCTCGTGGAGGAGGATGACCCCGTCGCGGTGGGTCTGGTCCAGGACGCGGCGGATGATCGTCTTGGTGTCCGTCGTGGCGTAGTCCTTCGCGGTGACACTCCACAGCACCTGCGCCAGACCGAGCCGTTTCACGACGGCCGACACCTTGTCGTCCGTACGGCCCTGCGGGGGACGCATCAGCGTGGGGGTGTGTCCGGTGATCGCCCGCACCTCCTCCTGCACGGGGACGAGTTCGCCGGTGATCCCCTTCTCGTCCAATGTGGTGAGGTTCTTGTGCGACCAGGTGTGGTTGCCGATCTCGTGGCCCTCGCGGGCCATGCGCAGCACCGTCTTCGGATAGGTGTCCGTGTGGCCCTTTCCCTGGAGGAAGAAGGTGGCGTGGACGTGCTTTTCCTTCAGGACGTCCAGCAGTGCCGGGGTCGGTCTGCTGGGGCCGCCGTCGAAGGTGAGCGCGACGCACTTGTCGGTGCGGCAGTCCACCGGCCGCTGCGGGCCCGGCGTCCCGGCCGCCTCCGCGGCCTCCCGCGCGCCGCGCGGGGACGTCACCCCGTGGAGTGACGTGCACGCCGCGGCCGATGCCGCGACGGCCGCGGTGACCAGGGCGAGGGCGGTACGGACGGCGCGTCCGGTCCGCAGCGTCACGAGTCCAGGTCCGGGTGGGCGCGCCGGACCCCTCGGCGGAGCAGGGCCGGGGCGGCCAGAAGCAGGACCACGCCCGCCGCGAGCACGACGCCCGCACCGAGTCCGGGCACCTGGATCAGGGCCAGGGTCGCGTGGGCCCAGATCCGCTCCATGATGTGCGCGGCCGCGTAGACCGTGACGACGACTCCCAGCAGCGCGGCCACCATGGCCGCGATCTCGGTCCGGGAAAGGCGGTGGGAGAATTGCTCGAGGTTCATGGCCTTCACATTACGGAAATGCGGGACCGGGGAATTCGGCCAGGGGGAGACGGTGTCGCGGCCGGAGGAACCACCAGGTCCTGGCGGCCTTCATCCTTTGGTACAGGAATTCCCCGCGCGTGTCGTCGGGAGTTGGCCGTCGGGCGCGGCGCAATTACCGTGGCGAGCGTGATCGATCTTCGGCAGGTGTGGCGCGAGCGGCCGCGTCTCGGGGACGGGCTCGTGGCGCGGGCCGACGCGGCCGGTCCGCCGGTCTATCCCCATCTGTCGGCGCACGCCGCGCTGTCCTGGCTCCTGCCGCCCGACTGGGGGGTGGGAGCCCGGGGCACGGCCGTACCGCTTCTGGCGTGCGTGGCGCTGTACTGGCGCAGGCGCTTTCCGGTGGCACTGGCTGTGACGCTCGTCGTCCTGGCCGTCGTATGGCCGACCGATGTCCCGCTGCTGGTGGCACTGTTCACCGTCGCCGCCGGCCGTCCGGGCCGGGTCACCGCGGCGGTCAGCGGTTTCGCGCTGCTGCCGGTACCGGCGCGGCCGTTCGTGGGGCTGTTGCGGCTGCTCGGGGAGCGCGAGCGGGAGGTCGCCCTCGCCGTCGCCCAGGGCATGACCAACGCGGAGATCGCCGCCTCGTGCTTCATGAGCCTGCCGACGGTCACGTCGCACGTCTCCCACATCCTGACCAAGCTCGGCCTGAACAACCGGGTCCAGATCGCCCTGCTGGTCTACCGCGCGGGGCTGGTCTGACCGGTCGGGCGGCCGTGCCCCGGAACGCACCGCCGTTCTGCGCGGTGGGCCTGCGGGCGCGGGCCCGGCAGTGGAACACTGGGTCCTGAAGAGTCGTTCAGGGGAGTCGAGATGAGCGCTGCTGGGCCGGGGGGCGAGGCCGCGGCCCGTTCCTGGACCGACACGCCCCAGGGCGGCCCGACGGTGCTGCGCATCGTGCTGGGAACGCAGTTGCGCCGGCTGCGCGAGGAACGGGGCATCAGCCGCGAGGCCGCGGGGGACGCGATCCGAGCCTCGCACGCGAAGATCAGCCGCCTGGAACTGGGCCGGGTGGGATTCAAGGAGCGCGACGTCGCGGATCTGCTCACCCTGTACGGCGTGAGTGACGAGCAGGAGCGCGGTGAGCTCCTCGGCCTCGCCCGCCGGGCCAACACCCCGGGCTGGTGGCACCAGTACGCCGACGTCCTGCCGGGCTGGTTCGAGACGCACATCGGTCTCGAGGAGTCCGCGCACACCATCCGGACGTACGAGGTGCAGTTCGTGCCCGGGCTGCTGCAGACCGAGGCCTACGCCCGGGCGGTCACCCGGCTCGGCCACCCCCGGGCGACGGAGAGCGAGGTCGGGCGTCGCGTCGCCATGCGGATGACCCGTCAGAAGCTGCTGGCCAGGCCGGGCGCGCCGCGCCTGTGGGTGGTGCTGGACGAGGCGTGCCTGCGCCGGCCGCTCGGCGGTGTCGAGGTGATGCGCGGTCAGCTGGAGTACCTGATCGAGGCCGCGAGGCTGCCGCATGTGACGCTGCAGATCGCCCCGTTCGACGTCGGCGGCCTGGCCGCGGCGGGCGGCCCGGTCACGATCCTGCGGTTCTCCGAGCCCGCGCTGCCCGACATCGTCTATCTGGAGCAGCTGACCAGCGCCCTCTATCTGGACAAGCAGGAGGACGTGGAGCACTACCTGACGGTCATGGACCGGCTGGCGGCCGAGGCCGAGCCGCCGCGCAACTCCGCCCGGTTGCTGGCGGGCCTGATCGACCGTCTCGGCTGACGGCCGGCACGCCGTCGGATCGGCACACTATCCTTGCGCACAAGGGTGGTTGGGCAGCGGCGGTGTGGAGAAGGATGGCCGGCATGACGGATCAGGATTCCTGGGTCGACCAGACCAGACCCAGCATCGCGCGCGTGTACGACTACCTGCTCGACGGCAAGGACAACTACGCCGTCGACCGGGAGATCGGTGACGTCTTCAAGCGGGACATGCCCGGTTCGGTGGCGATCGCCTTCGCCAACCGCGCCGCGCTGGTCCGCGCGATCCGGGAGATCGCGACCACCACCGATGTGCGGCAGTTCCTCGACCTCGGCAGCGGTCTGCCGACGGCGGACAACGTCCACCAGGTCGCGCAGCGGCACGCGCCGGGTTCCCGGGTGGTCTACGTCGACAGCGACCCGATCGTGCTGGCGCACGGCCGGGCGCTGCTGGAGGACAACGACGACACCCGGGTGATCCAGGCGGACGTGCGGCAGCCCGAGGGCATCCGCGAGCACGCGGACACCTTGGAACTGATCGATTTCAGCCGCCCGGTGGCCGTCATCTTCAGCGCGATCCTGCACCATGTGAACGACGACGAGGACCCCGCGAGCATCGTCGGTTACTGGCGCGACCAGGTGCCGTCGGGCAGCTACTTCTTCGTCAGCCACTTCCGGTCGGGCAACAACCCGCAGACCGTGGAGGCCGAGCGGGTCCTGCAGCAGACCTTCGGCCGCGGCCGGTGGCGCACCGACAAGGAGATCGAGGGCCTGCTGGAGGGTCTGGAGATCCTGGAGCCCGGGATCGTCCCCGCGGCCCTGTGGCGGCCCGAGGCGGCCGACACCGCCCGGATCGGCCAGGCCGAGCGGGAACTGACGGTCTGGGAGCACCTGATCTCGGCCGGGCTGGCCCGGAAGCCGTAGTCCGCGACGGCGGACCGGCGGGCGCCGGTCCGCCGGTCGGGCCTGGACCCGGCCGCCGCTGCGACCTCCTCGGGCCGGCCGGCCCGCTGGAGCGGTGTCCGGTCCGCGGCGCCGGGTGGAGGACTCGTGGCCGGCCCGGTGCCCGGCCGGGTCCTCGATGCCGCGTCCGGCCGTCGGGCCCGGGGTGAGGAGTTCCCCGTGCCCGGGACACCCTGGACGCTGACGCCGAGGACCAGGTCATCGTCCTCCCGCCACGGCCTCCGCCAGGCCGCCCGCGACGCCTGGGCCGGCATCGGCGATCACGGAGTCCAGGTGCCCTCCGCCGGCGCGGTCGAGGCCGGCGGCCCCTGGCACGTCGCACCGCACGGCGACCGCGGCGCGGCCGATCTCCGCGGTGGCCGGCGAGGCGCTGGGCGGTCGTGCGTCCGGCGCCGCCGGAGGCTCCGTGTGACCGGGGCTGTCTTTCCGTCCATGGGGGCATCGCGGGTCCTTGCGGGGGAAGCCGGAGCGACCCCCGCGGTGTGCGGGGGTCGCTCCGGCCGCACCCCTTTCTGGACCGCGCCGTCAAGAATTGGTACGGTAGGGCCATGGCACGACCCCGAAGCTTCGACGAGGACCAGGTACTGCGCGCTGTCAGGGACCGGTTCTGGTCGAGCGGCTACGCGGGGACCAGCGTCGACGACATCCTGCGCGACACCGGACTCGGCAAGGGCAGCCTGTACGGCGCCTTCGGCGACAAGCACCAACTGTTCCTGCGCGCTTTCCGCGAGTACTGCGACGGGCTCGTCACGGCCATCGGCGGCCGGCTCGAGGGACCGGACGAGGGTGCGCTGGAGCGCCTGAGCGCCCAGGTGCGGGAGATCGCCGAGGCCACCGCCGCCGACGTGGCCCTGCGCGGCTGCCTGCTCGCGAACGGCGCGGCGGAGCTCTCCGGCCGCGACCCGGAGGTCCAGGCGATCGCCCGCCGCACCTTCGCAGCCCTGCAGGAGCTCTTCACCTCCAGCGTCGCGGCCGCCCAGCGCGCGGGCGACATCGCCCCCGGCGCCGACCCGGGGCACCTGGCCGCCCTGCTGCTCGCCGTCATCCGCGGCATCGAGGCCCTCGGCAAGGGCGGCAGCAGCCCCGAGTCCCTGCACGCCATCGCCGACACCGCTCTGTCGCTGCTGCCGCGCCCGTAGGCCGCCCCGGTCCCCGGGGCCCCTGGTCAGGGACCCCGGTGGACGAGCCCGCCGGTCCTACGGGATGCGGTCGGTGAGTTCCAGGACCGGGGGATCGATCCTGAAGGTCTCCGGGTACTTGGCCGCCGCGCCGGTGTTGAGCACCACGACCTCCTCCTCGCCCGAGAGCCACCCCCGTTCGCGCAGGACGCGCACCGCCGACAGCGTCGCGGCTCCCTCGGGGCAGAGCAGGGCGCCGTCCGCGGCGGCGCACGCGTCCCGGTCGGCGAGCAGTTCCTCGTCGCTGACGGCCACGGCGTGGCCCTTGGTCTCGTAGAGCGCGTCCAGCACCATGAAGTCGCCCAGTGCCTTGGGAACGGTGATGCCGAACGCCACCGTGCGCGCGTCCTGCCAGGGCTCGCTGGTCCGTTCGCCCCGCTCGAAGGCGCGCACGATGGGGGCGCAGCCGGTGGACTGGACGCTGACCAGGCGCGGAAGGGGGCCCTGGAGCCAGCCGAGCTCGCGCAGTTCCAGCAGGGCCTTGTGGATGCCGATGAGGCCGACGCCTCCGCCGGTCGGGTAGACGATGACATCCGGCGCCCGCCAGCCGAGCTGTTCGGCGATCTCCAGGCCCATCGTCTTCTTGCCCTCGATGCGGTACGGCTCCTTGAGCGTGGCCGCGTCCATCCAGGTCCCGGGGTCGCTCTTGATCTTCTCCGCGACGAGCCGGCCCGCGTCCCCGATCAGCCCGTTCACCAGGTACAGATCGGCGCCCGCGGCCGCGCACTCGGCCCGGGTGATGGCGGGCGCGTCCACGGGCATGGCGATCAGCGCGTCGAGGCCGGCGCGCGCGGCATACGTCGCCCAGGCCGCACCGGCGTTGCCATTGGTGGGCATGGCGACGCCGCGTGCCCCCAGTTCACGGGCCCTGGCCACGCCGACCGCCGCGCCGCGGGCCTTGAAGCTGCCCGTGGGCACCAGTCCCTCGTCCTTCATCACCAGTCCCGGGACGCCGATGGACCGGCCGTAGCGCGGCAGCGGCACCATCGGGGTCATGCCCTCGCCCAGGCTGACAACGTTGCCGGGGTCACGGACCGGCAGCAGCTCGTGGTACCGCCACAGCGACGGCTCCCGCCCCGCCAGGTCGGCGGGGGTGAGCGAGGCGCGCAGCCGCTCCAGGTCGTAGCGGGCCAGCAGGGGTGAGCCGCAGGCGCAGAGGTTCTGCACCCGGTCGGCGTCGTGGCGACGGCCGCACCGCGCGCACTCGAGGTGTGTCAGCGTGCTGAAGGGCAAGGTCATGACTCCCTTCCTACCCCGGGAGGGCGGCCCGGGGGAACACCTGCCGGGTGCGGGTGAGGGCTTCGCGGTCGTTGTCCGGAACTCGCCGTCAGTCGGCTGTCATCGGATCAATGCGCGAAAATCCTTGAACGTCAGCCCCGTTGACAGTCAATCATGTACGGCTCAATCATCAGACGTCCGATGAATCGAGTCGCCTTTTTTGGGGGCTGATCATGGCCATGTATCCACGACGCCAGGTGCTGGGAGCCGCGGCCGGTGCCGCCGCCCTGGCCGCCGTACCGCTCGCCGGCCCGGCCGCTGCCGCGGAGAGAGCGGCGGGGCAGGTGGGGGAGCGGGGGACCGGCCCCTGGGCCGCCGTCCCGGATCCGGTGCCCGTCCCGCTCGACGCGCTCTTCGACAACGACGGCATCGACACCGCGGCCGCCGGCGGCGGGAGCTTCGACGGTTCCGGCTACACCTTCCCCGGTGAGGAGCTGCCCTCGGGCCGGATCGAGGTCGGCGGCATCCCCTTCCTGTTCCCGGCGGCCGGGGCGGGGACGTACAACAACGTGGTCGCCAGGGGCCAGCGCATCGACCTGCCCAGGGGCCGCTACCTGTCCGCGCTGTTCCTGACGTCCGGCAGCTACGGCAACGCCTCCGGAACGGCCACGGTGCACTACGCCGACGGTTCGACGACGGCCGCGGGACTCGGCGGCGCCGACTGGTACGCGACCGGCGGCCCGCTGTCGGCGCCGTACCGCTACACGCCCGGCGGCGGAACCGACCGGCACAGCGTCGGCATCGGGGTCGCCGAGGTGTGGATCGACGCGGGCCGGGAGGCCGTCGCCGTCACCCTCCCCGACGTCGGCCCCGCAGAGGAGGGCCGCACCGCCCTGCACGTCTTCGCCCTCTCCCTCCAGGCGCCGGCCGAGGGCCGGGCGCTGCTGGTCAGGGACGCGCACTCCACGCACTCGCTGCTGGAGTCCACCGGCGCGCAGAGCGTGGAGGCCACCGTCCTGAACGCGGGCACCGTGGCGGTCCTCGCCCACGACGCGGTCTCCGTGACCGTGGACGTCCCCGGCGCCAGGACCGTCGAGCCCGCCCGTATCCGGCGCCTCGGCCCCGGCGAGCAGGCCCGCGTCCGCGTCGGCATCCGCAACCGCCCCGGCACCGCGCCCGGCACCCGGCGGGACGGCACGGTCACCGTGCACGGCCGGGGCACCCGCGCGGCCGCGGCCGGCGCCGGCCTGACCCTGGGGACCGCCGACTACGAACCCACCGAGACCTCGCTGTCCGGCCACCAGGCGCCGTACTGGTTCCAGGACGCGAAGTTCGGCATCTTCATCCACTGGGGCGTGTACTCGGTGCCCGCCTGGTCACCGGTCGGCAAGCAGTACGCCGAGTGGTACTGGAACAGCATGCAGGACCCGGGCGACGAGGTGTACGCCTACCACCGGGCCACCTACGGCGAGGACTTCGCCTACGACGACTTCATCCCGATGTTCACGGCGGAGAAGTTCGACCCCCGCGCCTGGGTGGAGCTGTTCCGCGACGCCGGCGCCCAGTACCACGTGCTCACCTCCAAGCACCACGAGGGATTCGCCCTGTGGGACAGCGCGGTCTCCGACCGCAACGCCGTGAAGCTGGGCCCGCGCCGCGACCTGATCAGGGAACTCTTCGACGCCTCCCGGCGGTACGCCCCCGAACTCCGCCGCGGCCTGTACTTCTCGATGCCGGAGTGGTTCAACCCCGACAGCCCCTGGATGGGCCATGCCCCGCGCAATCCGTACACCCTGGCGTCCGTGCCGTACACCGGCTACACGGCCGGCAAGGACTTCGTGAGGGACTACCAGGCCCCGCAGATGCTGGAGCTGATCCACCACTACGACCCGCACGTGCTCTGGTGCGACATCGGCGGCGACAACGACAGCGTCCACGTGCTGGCCGAGTACTTCAACCACGCCAAGAACCGGCACCGGCCCGTCGACGTGACCGTCAACGACCGCTCGGGCATCGGGTTCCACGACTACACCACGCCCGAGTACACCACGTACGACACCACCGTCGTCGCCAAGTGGGAGGCCAGCCGCGGCCTGGACCCGCGCAGTTACGGATACAACCGGGCGACCCCGGACGACGCCTACATGACCGCCGAGGAGGTCGTGCACAGCCTCGTCGACATCGTCTCCAAGAACGGCAACTTCCTCCTGGACATCGGGCCGCGCGCCGACGGCACCATCCCGGAGATCATGCAGCGGCGGCTGCGGGAGACCGGCCGCTGGCTGCGCACCAACGGCGAGGCGATCTACGACACGACGTACTGGTCGCTGATGGCGCAGCTCGGCGAGGACCTGCGCTTCACGGTCCGGCCGAACCGGGCCTTCTACATCCACAGCCTGGTCCGGCCGGGCGCCCGGCTCACCGTCGAGGCGCCGGTGCCCGTCCGCGGCGGAGACACGGTGACGATGCTCGGCCACGACCGGCCCCTGCACTGGACGGTCCGGAACGGGGCCCTGGTGATCGACGTCCCCGAGGCGGCCCGCAGGGCGGGGGAGCACGTGTGGGTCTTCAAGGTGGCCTGGCACGACTGAGCGTCCCCCGGCCGGCCCCGCGCCCTCTCCGCGCCCTCCTCCGCCGGAGGAGGGCGCGGGGCCGGGCGCGCCGGCTCAGGCGGCGCCGGGTGCGGGCTGCCAGCTCCAGTTGGGGCGCTCGTAGGCGACCTCGAAGCCGAGCCGGAGCATGTTGTGCAGGGAGGGGTTGCGGGTGCCCGGGTCCTCCGTGCCGGTCTCGGCGATGAGGAAACGGCAGCCGAGGTCCCGCGCCGCCCGTGCGCGGGCGGCCAGAAGGGCGGTCTGGCCGCCGCGGTTGCGCGCGTGGGGGAGGACCGCGCCCGCGAACAACTGGGCCGTGTCGCCGTGGACGTGCATGGTGCCGGTGCCGACGATCTCCCCGTCCAGCCAAACGGCGAAGGCGTGCCATCCCGGCTGGGTGGCCGACGACGCGGACAGCTCGGCGTAGTGCTCCTCGGGCATCCCGAACGCGCGGACCAGGACCGTGCCCCACTCCGCGGCGTGCTGCGGCTCCACCGGGGTGACGGTGATGCCGGCGGGTGCCGTCTCCAGGGCGTCGGCGCGGGCGATGACGTCCTGCGTCGTGCCGACGAGCTTCACCCAGGACGACCCGGCGGTGATGCCCTCCCTCGCGCGGATGGCGTCCCAGTCCTCGGGGAGGAACGCGGGGGCGATCTGGAGGACGGCGTACGGGGTGCGCTCCGCCCGGTAGAAGTCGCAGACCTCGCGGATCAGCTCGGCGGTGACGGGGCCGGTCGTGCCGAAGCCCAGGGCCTTGCTCCAGAAGCGGGTGGGGTCGTTGCGCACCGACAGCACGACTCCGCCGCCGATCCGTGCGGCGTTCATGCCCATGGCGGCGCGGAGGGACTCAGGAGCGCCGGTCTCGAAACGGAACAGCGCCTCTGCCTCCGACTGCTCGGCGACCGACGGGTGGACCAGGGTGTTCATGGGGCTACCGGCTCTTTCGGGTCTGGTGCGTGTACGGACGGTTCGGACTGCACGGGGCCCGGCGCCGCGCGGGGCGCGGCGGCGGACACCGACATGACGTCGCCGCCGGGCGGAAAGTTCGAACCGGTCCCTGTGATGCGGACCACTCGTCGGGTTCCGGTGTGTCGCGTCCTCCCACCATGACCCACGGACACACGGTGCGCCGGTTTGTCGCGCATCCTGCCGTGCCGTCCTGTCGCGCTGCACACCGTGTGCGTCCCTGACCTGCGGTCGGACGGGAGGGCGTCCTGAACCGTCGACCCCACGGTGTGCACCGGTTGTTGTGACAGCTCCGCGTGCCGGTCCCGCGGCGAGGCCGCTCCGCAGTGTGACGCCCGGGCCAACGCCGGCTCGGCGTCCGGCGAACGCGAGATCTACGCGGGAAGAATTATTGTCATGGACACTTCCCAAGGTGCCGGAACTGGCGCTACTAAGTGGTAGTCAGTTCACCGCTCAGGGAGGTTCCGTGAGACCCACGAAGTCGTTGTCGGCCCTGGCTACCCTGATCATGGCCATGGTGTTCGGCCTGCTCCTGTCGAGTCCGGCACACGCCGCCGGCCCTGCCTACGTCGCGCTCGGAGACTCGTACTCCGCGGGCAACGGCGCGGGCAACTACGACAGTGCGAGCGGCAGTTGCCACCGGAGTTTCAGCGCGTACCCGTACCTGTGGAAGAACGCCCACGCCCCGTCCTCGTTCGCCGACACCTCCTGCTCCGGCGCGGTGACCACCGACGTGACCAACAGTCAGCTCGGTCCGCTGAACGCCTCCACCGGGCTGGTCTCGATCACCATCGGCGGCAACGACGCGGGCTTCTCCGACGTCATGACCACCTGTGTGACCGGCTCCGACACCACCTGCGTCAACCGGGTCAACACGGCGGAGAACTACGCGCGTAACACCCTCCCGGCCCGCCTGGACGCCACCTACGACGCGATCCGTGCCAAGGCCCCCAACGCGAAGGTCGTCGTTCTGGGCTACCCGCGGGTCTACACCCTCAACGTCTTCTGCGTCGGCCTCTCCGACACCAAGCACCGCAAGATCGACGAGGCGGCCGACGTCCTCGACAGCGTCATCGCCGCCCGGGCGGCCGCCCACGGCTTCGTCTTCGGCGACGTCCGCGGCACCTTCAACAACCACGAGCTCTGCTCCGGCGACGACTACCTGCACTCCCTCGTCATCTCGCCGAGCTGGGAGTCCTACCACCCCACCGCCACCGGCCACTCGAGCGGCTACTACCCCGTCCTGAACGCCAACAGCTGACCCCGCACCGGTACCGAGCACCGGCATCCGGCCGGGGGCCCGCCCGCGAGAAGTCGCGGGCGGGACCCCGGCCGCACTGGTCGTCGGGTGCCGGTGCCGGGCCCGTCGCGCGCCCTGTCACGACGACGGAGCCGGCGGCGGGGAAGCCGCTCGTCCGGAGCTCCCGGGGGCCTCGGCGGGCGTCGGCGCGGCGGACGGCGGTCCGCCGCGCCGGAACGGGCTCAGGTCAGCGGGTGGCCGCGTCGACGAGCGCGCGGATGGTGTCGGCGGAGGCCGGGGTGGCCGCCGCGTTCGCGAAGTCGGCGGAGCCGCCCGCGTACGGCGGGCCGTAGACCGGAGTGCCCGGCTGCGAGCGCCAGCTGTCGGCGAGGGTGCCGTAGGCGAGCGCGTCGTAGCCGAGCAGGTCGAGGAGCTCGGCGGCGTGCGCCACGGCGGCCGGGTCGTCGCCCGCGACCGGCAGCGCGGTGCGGTCGGGTGAGCCCTTCGGCCGGGCGAGCGCGGCCAGGTGGCGGAAGAAGATGTTGTTGAAGGCCTTCACCACGTGGGACTCGGGGAGGTGGCTCTGGAGCAGCTGGCTGTCGGTGCTGCTGCCGTCCTTCAGCACGGCGATCTCACCGTCCCGCTGCGGGTAGTAGTTGCCGGTGTCGATGACCGTCTTCCCGGCCAGCGGTGCCACCGGGACCTGGTCGACGGCCTTGAGGGGGATGGTGACCACGACCCAGTCGCCCGCCGCCGCGGCCTCCTCCGGGGTCGCCGCGCGGGCCCGCGGGCCGAGCTCGGACACCAGGTCCGCGAGCGTCTCCGGCCCCCGGGAGTTGCTGAGGACGACGTCCAGCCCGGCGTCCGTCGCGAGCCGCGCCAGAGTGCCGCCGATCGATCCGCTGCCGATCAGTCCAAGAGTTGCCATGGTGTGACCTCGTCCTTCACAGTCCAATGCGTTCGGTTCTGGTGCAACGATCGTCGCCAAGTGCTTTCTTCCGCCGCTTCGACGCGCCTTGACTTCGAGTGCGCTCGCATCCGTAGCGTGTGCGGCATGAGCGAACTGCGGGCGGACCGCCCGGTGAGGGTGCTGGTGACCGGCGGGACGAGCGGCCTGGGCCTGGCCATGGCCTCCGCCCTGGCCGAGGCGGGCGCGACGGTCGCGCTGACCGGCCGCTCCGGCACGCGTGCCGACGAGGTCGCCGGGCGGCTGCCGGGAGCGGTCGGCGTCGCGATGGACGTGCGCGACGAGTCCTCCGTGGCCCGGGCCGTCGACCGGGTGTGGTCGCGGCTCGGCGGCATCGACCTGCTCGTGAACAACGCCGGGATCGGCATGCGCACGGTCAACCCGCGCTTCATGACGGAACCGCAGGCCCTCTGGGACGTTCCGGCCGACGGCTTCCGCGCGGTGATCGAGACCCATCCGACCAGCTACTTTCCTGGTGGCCCGCGAGGTGACGCACGCCGCGGATGCCGGCCGCGGGAGGCGGACGCATCGTCAACATCGCGGTGAACGAGTCGACCATGCACAGGACCGGGTTCGTCCCCTAGGGCCCTCGCGCGCCGGCAGCGAGGCGCTGTCCCGGACATGGCCGCCGACCTGCGCGACTGCACCGACTGAGCGTCCCGCGGCCGGTCACCGCGCCCGCCTCCGCCGGGCGGAGGGCGCGGGACCGGGCGTGCCGGCTCAGGCGTGCGCGGATGCGATCAAGCTTGGCCAAAGTCGCAAAGCGGGGAGCCACGGCGGTCACGTCGATCTCCCGGCCGCGACCGGACCACGCGAGGGCTTGGCCAAGGTTGCCCGCGCTCGCGCACACCACGGCTCGCGAGCCGCTGTAGGCGAGCAGGCTGACGACGACCTCGGTGCCGCGGGCCTTGAAGCTGCTGACCGGGTTCGCCGTTTCGAGCTTGATACTCACCGTGCACCCAAGGCCGGGCTCCAGCGCCTCGCAGCGGGTGCGCCATGACACCGACGCAGTGCTGTCCTGGGCCTAGGCCCAGGACAGCCGGAAACACGACGAGAACTTCGGGACCCCGCGTATCGGGGCGGCACGGGTCAGGTCGACGACACCACCCGCACCGGACGCCGTGTGATCAAATTGCGCGCTGTGCATGCGCTTTGCGCTGGGCCGGGGCGATCGGGAGGCCCTGCGTCGCCAAGCGGCTGAGCGGGCGAGGAGACCGCAGGGGTGACGGTGACGCACAGGGTGCCCCGACGCTCGGAGTCAAGGCCGGCTCTTGACCCTCACGCGGCGTCAGGCTTCATAGTCGGTGCCGTGGAGGATCACTGGACCGTGGGGCGCGTAGCTGAGCTGGCCGGCGTGAGTGTCCGCACGCTACATCACTATGACGAGATCGGGCTCGTGCGTCCGTCGGCGCGGACCGCGGGCGGGTACCGAGCCTATTCGGCAGCCGACGTGGAGCGGCTGCGCGAGGTTCTGGCCTACCGGCGGCTGGGCTTCGGGCTGCGGGAGGTTGCTGAACTGGTCGGCGACCCGTCCATCGACGCGGTCGCGCACCTGCGCCAACTGCGCCGCCTGCTGATGGAGCGGCGTGATCGCGCTGACGCCATGGTGGCGGCCATCGACAGGGAGCTTGGGGCACGGGCGAAGGGAGTGATGGTGACACCGGAGAAGCAACTGGAGATGCTCGGTGCACGGCTGTACGACGCGATCGGCGGCGCCTACACCGCGACACGGCGTACCGATCCGCGGATCGCCGCGAAGATCTGGGACGCGCTCGGGGACACGCAGACGGTGCTGAACGTCGGGGCCGGCACCGGCTCTTACGAGCCTGCTGATCGCGACGTGACCGCGGTGGAGCCATCGGCGGTCATGCGAGAGCAGCGGCCTGCCGACTCGGCGCCGTGCGTGGCCGCCGCCGCGGAGAGCCTGCCCTTCGAGGACCACTCCTTCGACGTCGCGATGGCCGTCTCCACCGTTCACCACTGGGGAGACCCGATAGCAGGGTTGCGCGAGATGCGGCGCGTGGCCCGCCGCGTGGTGGTGCTCACGTTCGACACCGACGAGCCCGGATGGCAGGACCGGTTCTGGCTTACCCGCGACTACCTGCCCCAGTTCGCCGCCGTCCTCGCAGATTTTCCCTCGCTTGCCTGTATGGCCGACGCGCTTGGCGCCCGCGCTGAGCCGGTGCCCGTCCCGTGGGACTGCGCCGACGGCCTGTTCGAGGCGTACTGGCGCCGGCCGGAGACGTATCTGGAGGATCACGTACGCCGCGCCATGTCGGTGTGGACGAGGGTCGGGCCGGAGGCCGAGCAGCGGGCGGTACGAAGCCTTGGCAACGACCTCGCCTCCGGCCGGTGGTCCGAGCGCAACGGCCACCTCGCCGACCTCGACGCGGCAGATCTCGGTCTGCGCCTACTCATTGCTTGAACCGCGGGCGCGCCCGCCCGGTGATCGCGTCGAGCGACGCCTGGAGCGGGCGCGGGCAGATGCTCGGGCGGGCGGTGGCCGCCGACCCCGGGGAGCCCCTGGATTACCCGGGCACCGTTCTTCCCCCGAAGTCCTGGCCGACGCCCGCCTCGGCACGATCTCGCCCTGCCCGGCGGTGACCGTCGCTCAGGCCACCCGCAGGTCGCCGATCGCGTCCTCGTCCCAGTCGATGCCGATGCCCGGGGACTCGGGGGGCACCACGCAGCCGTCCACGATGCTCAGCGGGGTGCGCGTGATCGCGGCCAGCTGCGGGATGTGCTCGACGTACATGCCCGCGGGCACGGCGCAGGCCAGGCTGGCGTGCAGTTCCATGAGGAAGTGCGGGGCGACCTGGACGTTGAACGCCTCGGCGGTGTGGGCGGTCTTGAGCCACGGGGTGATGCCGCCGACGCGGGCGACGTCGACCTGGACGATGCCGGCGGCGCCCGCGGACAGGTACTCGGCGAAGCGGCCGACGGCGTAGAGGGACTCGCCGACCGCGACGGGGATCGAGGTCGAGGCCGCGAGGCGGACGTGCCCCGCGAGGTCGTCGGCGGGGAGGGGCTCCTCGAACCAGGCGATGTCGTACGGCTCGTACGCGCGGGCCCGGCGGACGGCCTCGGCGCCGGTCATGGACTGGTTGGCGTCGACCATGAGCACCCAGTCGGGCCCGACCGCCGCACGGACCGCGGCCAGGCGCTCGGTGTCCTCGCCGACGGTGGGCTTGCCGACCTTGACCTTCGCGCCGCGCAGGCCGCGTTCCTTGGCCCGCACGGCGCTGCTCGCCAGCTCGTCGGGGGTCAGGTGGAGCCAGCCGCCCTCGGTGTCGTACAGCGGGAGCCGCTCGTGGGCGCCGCCCGCGAGCCGCCACAGCGGCTCGCCGGCGCGCAGGCAGCGCAGGTCCCACAGGGCGGTGTCCACGGCGGCCAGGGCGAGCGAGGTGATCGCGCCGACCGAGGTGGCCCGGGTGACCGACAGGAGCCGCTGCCACAGCGCCTCGACATTGCGGGCGTCGGCCCCGACGAGCAGCCCGGCCAGGTGGTCGCGGAGCAGGGCGAGCACCGAACTGCCGCCGGTGCCGATGGTGTACGCGTAGCCGGTGCCCGTCAGGCCGTCGTCCGTGGTGAGGGAGACCAGGATCGTCTCCTGGCGGACGAAGGTCTGCAGGGCGTCGGTGCGCAGCACCTCCGGTTCGAGGAAGACCATCCGGCACTCGACGCGACTGATCCTGCTCATGGGGACGACCACGTACCTTTCGGGATCACGGAGAGGGTCACTTCGTGGGGGCGAACACCCGTTGCGCGGCCACCGCCGCACCCCCGCGGGCCCACTCCTCGAAGGGCAGCGGACGGACCTCGATGTCGCAGTCGGCCGCGGCGCCGAACGCGTGGCCGGCGAAGGTCTGCCGGAGCTGGTCGGCGAACAGGTCGTACGAGGCGACGCCCTCACCGGAGATGATGATGCGCTCCGGGCCGATGAGGTTGGCCACCGACGCCATGGCGAGCCCCATCACATGTCCGGCGCGGGAGAAGACGGCGCGGACCGCGGTGTCGTTCGCATGGGCGAGGCGGACCGCCTCCTCCATCGTCAGGGCCGGGTTGCCGGTGGCGTGGCGGGCCTGCTCGGTGATGGCGTGCGTCGAGGCGACGGTCTCGACGCAGCCGGTGTTGCCGCAGGTGCAGGTGCGGTCGGTGCCGCCCACCGGCAGGTGCCCGACCTCACCGGACACCCCGTGCGCGCCGGAGACCACCCGCCCGTTGATGGACAGCCCGCAGCCGATCCCGGCGCCCACCGTGACCAGGGCGAACGACGACAGCCCGACACCGGCCCCGAACCACTGCTCGGCGACGGTCAGGGCCCGTACGTCGTTCTCGATCACCGTCGGGATGCCGGTGGCCGTCTCCACGAGCTGGGCCAGCGGGACGCGGCGCCAGTTGAGGAAGGGGGAGAAGTGCACGATGCCGGTCTGCCCGTCCACGTCCCCGGAGATGGTGACGCCGACGCTGTGGATCGCGCCGTCGTCCTCCGCACCGGCGGCGGTGCGCAGCTGGGCGATGAGCCGGGAGATGGCCAGCACCACCGTTCCGACGTCGCGCGAGTCGAGGGCGGCGCGCCGCGAGGCCAGCGGCTGGGCCGTCAGGTCGGTGACGACGCCGATGAGCTCGTCGCCGGTCACCTTCACGCCGACGAAGCGCGCGCGCTCGGCGTGGACGGCGATCAGCGTCGGCGGGCGGCCGTGGGCCCGTTCCCCGGACGGCCGGCCGAGTTCGGTGATCCATCCGTCGGCCAGCAGGGGAGTGGCGGCCTTGGTCACGGCCCCGCCCGACAGCCCCGTGCGCCGTCCGATCTCGGCCCGGGTCAGGGGGCCGTACGCGAGGAGTGTCTGGAAGACCAGGACAGCGGCGGGGGGCTGGTCGGCGAGGCTCATGGCCGGGACCATACCTTTCCAATGGAAAGTAAGAAAGTGGCGCGGCGAACCTCAATGATCCCACCTTTTCCTTGATCTGCTGGGGAGTTGCTGGGCATCTCCGGGTGATCACCGGTGGTGGCGGGGCAAGACATCGGATTTCTCCCGCCGGATATGTTGACGCTGGAAGGAAACCCTGGCTACATTCGCCGCACTCCTCGTCGGTGCGGACGAGACGGTCCTCATGGGGGAGGAGTGCGACCGGCCCCCGGTCGCAGCACTTTCCGGCCTCGGTGGCGTTCCGGGACGACCGCCACCGAGGAAGGCTCCGCGGGCAGGACTGTCCTCCCGCACCACCGTCGATATCCCAGCGGACGCCGAGCGCCGGCCCACCCGGTCGCGCGCCGCAGCGTTCTGCCGTACCCCGTCGCGCCGAAATGGAGTACACCCATGGCTCGTTCAGCTGCACGCGCACGTCTGAGATGGCCCAGGCCCCGGACGCGCAGCGGCATGCGCAGGGCCTTCATCCTCCCCGCCCTCGCGGTGGGCGCCCTCGCCGCGCCCCTCGTCGCCCCCGCCGTCGCCGCCCCCGCCACCGCCCCGGCCCCGGCCGTCGCGCGGACCGCCGGCACGACGACGGCGCCGGTGCTCGCCGCCAAGCCGTACATGGGCTGGAGCAGCTGGAGCCTGGAGTCCACCAACTTCCCCGGCTACGGCGGTCCCTGGCTCACCGAGTCGCACGTCCTCCAGCAGGCGGACATCCTCGCCTCGAAGCTGAAGTCGCACGGCTACGAGTACGTCAACGTGGACGCGGGCTGGAACGTCAACCCGAACACGCAGAAGAACGTCGTCGACGAGTACGCCCGCCCGGCCGCGGACCCCGTCAAGTTCCCGCACGGCATGAAGTACCTCGGGGACAAGCTGCACGCCAAGGGCCTGAAGTTCGGCATCTACATGGCGGTCGGCCTCTACATCGACGCGTACAACGACGGCAGGAGCCCCATCCTCGACGCGCCGGGCTGCACCACCAAGGACATCGTCTACCCCGACCTGCGCAAGACCAGCGGCTGGGACAACGTCTCCTACCAGCTGAACTTCTCCAGCCCCTGCACCACGAAGTACATCGACTCGATCGCGCAGGAGTACGCCGACTGGGGCGTGGACTTCCTCAAGATCGACGGTGTCGGCCCCGGCTCCAACCAGGGCGACGAGGCGCACAACAACGTCCCCGACATCCAGGCCTGGCACAGCGCGCTGGAGAAGACCGGCCGTCCGATCCAGTTCATCCTGTCCTGGTCGCTCAGCCACGACAAGGCCGACGTCTGGAAGCAGAACTCCAACGGCTGGCGGATCGACACCGACGTCGAGTGCTATTGCGACACCCTGGTGACCTGGAACAACTCCGTCAAGCAGCGCTGGAACGACGTCGTCCCGTGGATCGACGACGCCGGTCCCGGCCACTGGAACAACCTCGACTCCCTCGACGTCGGCGCCGGCCCCCTGGACGGCCTCAACGAGGTGGAGCGGCAGAGCCACATGACGCTCTGGGCCATCGAGAGCGCCCCGCTGTACATCGGTGACGACCTCACCCACCTGGACCCGTACGGTCTGTCGCTGCTCACCAACGACGAGGTCATCGCGGTCGACCAGGCCGGCAACCCGGCCCGGCCGGTCAGCCAGGACAGCCCCGAGCAGGTCTGGTACGCCCGCAACACCGACGGCAGCTACACCGTGGCGCTGTTCAACCTCGGCAAGGGCTACGCCGACGTCACCGCCGACTGGAGCGACCTGGGCATCAGCGGCAAGGCCGCGGTCCGTGACCTGTGGAGCCACAAGAACCTCGGCAAGGTGAACGGGAGCTTCACCGACAACCTGCCGCCGCACGGCTCGCGCCTGCTGCGCGTCACCCCGGAGGCCGTCACCGGCAAGCCCGGCGTCCCGCTGGCCGCGCACGCCACCGCCTCCACCGCGACCACCGTCTCGCTGGCCTGGCTGCCGGTGAACACCGGTACCGCCACCAGCGGTTACGACGTCTACGCGAACGGCACCAAGGTCGCCACCACGAGCGGCACCTCCGCCACCGTGACCGGCCTGAAGGCCGCCACCGGCTACGCCTTCACCGTGGTCGCCCACGACTCCCGCGGCCGTCGGTCCGCGGCGGGCAAGGCCGTCCCGGTGACCACCCCGGCCGCCGACGGACCCGTGGCCTACGAGGCCGAGGCGTCCGGCAACACCCTCACCGGCAACGCGAGCGTCAACGACTGCTCGGCCTGCTCCGGCGGCAAGAAGGTCGGCAACCTCGGCGGCGGCAACGGATCGGTGGCGATCAACAACGTCGCGGCGCCGGAGGACGGCACCTACCTGATGAAGCTCGACTACACCGACGGCTCCTCCGGCCGCACGGTGGTCGTCACGGTCAACGGGACGGCGTTCCAGCTCCCGCTGCCCGGCGGCAACGACAACCAGTGGGGCCGGCCGCGGACCGTCACCGTGCCCGTCCGGCTGAAGGCCGGCGCCAACACGGTCAGCTTCGGCAACCCGTCCGACTACGTGTCCGACATCGACCGCATCACCGTCTGACCGGCGGCGGAACCCGTTTCCGAACCACCGGACCGCCGATCCGCCGCACCACTGGGCGGACGCACCACCGAACCACCCGTTCGACCGATGCAGGAAAAGGAGAGTGCCGTGGTGGTCACATCGCAGGGCAACCACACGACGCCGGTGACACCACCGTCCGGCGCAGCCGGCGCGGAGGCCACCACGGCCGCCTCATCCAGCGCGACCCGCCGCATCCGCACCACGAAGTCCCCGGGCAGGAACGGGGGCAGGACCAGGCGCACGGCCGCCACCAGGTCGGTGGCGGCCCGGCGCAGGGACCTGCCGGTCGCCCTCCTGCTGATCCTGCCCTCGGTGGTCGGCTTCGCGATCTTCTACGCCTATCCGACGCTCCGCGGCATCTACCTCGGGTTCACCGACTTCCACGTCCTCACCCCGCCCAACTGGATCGGACTGGCCAACTTCCGCGAGATGTTCGGCGACGACGTCTTCTGGCACTCGCTCCTGGTCACCGTCTACTTCGTGGTCCTGTCCGTCGTCTTCGGCACCCTGGTGTCCCTGGTGACGGCGGTGATCCTGCACCGCGTCACCAGCTCCTCGACGCTGCGCGGCGTGATCCTGCTGCCGTTCCTGATCTCCAACGTGATCGCCGCGCTGGTCTGGCAGTGGATGCTCGACCCGCACCTCGGCGTCATCAACATCGTGCTCGACCATGTCATCGGCCACTCGATCCTGTTCCTCGGCAGCGGCCCGTGGGCCATTCCCTCGCTCGCCGCGATCAGCGTGTGGAAGTGGATGGGCTACTACGCGCTGCTGATCTTCGCCGGACTGCAGACCATCCCGTCCACCATCTACGAGGCCGGCCGGGTCGACGGCGCGTCCGAGTTGCAGATGTTCCGCCGGCTCACCGTGCCACTGCTGCGGCCGATCCTGGTGATGGTGGTCGTCCTGACGGTGATCAACGCCTTCCAGGTCTTCGACATCGTGGCGGTCACCACCAAGGGCGGACCGGCCAACGCCTCGAACGTGCTGCAGATGTACATCTACGACAAGGCCTTCCGGCAGTTCGACTTCGGCTACGCGGCGACGATGTCGCTGGCGCTGTTCGTCCTGCTCATCACGGTCACCTTCACCCAGTTGCGGCTCGCCCGGGCCGACGAATCCGACCTGAACTGACGGAGGCCCCGATGACGGTCGCTCTCGCGCCCCGCACGAAGTCCGTGCGGCGCCCCCGCACCCGGAAGGCCGGCCCCGGCCGGATCCTGGCCTGGTCCTACCTCGGGATCATCTCCCTGGTCACGGTCTTCCCCTTCTACTGGATCCTGCGCACCGCGCTGTCCAACAACTACCAGCTGGCCACCAACCCCTCGTCGCCGCTGCCGGTCGGCTTCACCCTCGGCGCCTTCAAACGGGCACTGGGCCTGGCCTCGCTCGCCGAGGCCCAGGCCCAGGGCGGCTCCGGCGCCTCCCTGGACATCGCGCTCTACCTGCGCAACTCCCTGATCTACGCCTCCGTGCAGACCGCGCTCATCGTGCTGTTCTCCGCCTGCGCCGCCTACGCGTTCTCGCGGCTGCACTGGCGCGGCCGGAACCTGGTGTTCTCGATCCTCATCAGCGCACTGATGGTGCCGAGCGTCTTCACGCTGCTGCCGAACTTCGTCTTCATCAAGGACCTCGGCCTGACCAACACCTTCGCGGGCCTCATCCTGCCCGGCGGGCTCTTCCAGGCGTTCACCCTGTTCTTCCTGCGGCAGTTCATGCTCGGTCTCAGCAGCGAGATCGAGGAGGCCGCGATCATCGACGGCGCGGGGCCGCTCCGGATCCTCGTGCGCATCGTCCTGCCGATGTCGGCGGCCCCGATCGCCACCGTGTCACTGCTGATGTTCGTCAACGCGTGGAACGACTACATGTGGCCGCTGCTGGTCACCAACGACGCGAGTGTGCAGCCGCTGACCCTCGCCCTGGGCGTGTTCAAGCAGTCCTCGCCGCAGGCCGCCCCGGACTGGGCCGGGCTGATGGCCGCCGCGCTCATCGCGGCGCTGCCGATGCTGCTGCTCTTCCTGGCCTTCGGCAAGCGGATCGTCAACTCCATCGGCTTCTCCGGCCTCAAGTAACCGCGTAAGCGCACCTGGACGGCACCCTCATGAACCCCACTGATCTCCTGCTCGGCTGGCCCGCGCCCGCGGCCGCCTGGAACGAGGCCGCCCCGGTCGGCAACGGCCGGCTCGGCGCGATGGTCTTCGGCGGCGCCCACCGCGCCCGGGTCCAGATCAACGACTCCACCGTGTGGTCCGGCACCCCCGCGGGACCGGCGAGGGCCCTGGCCGACGTCGTCGCCGCCGGTGCCGGCCCGGAGCGGCTGGCCGAGGTCCGCGCCGCCCTGCGCGCCGGGGACCCGCACCGCGCCGAGGAACTGCTGATGGCCTTCGAGGGGCCCTACAGCCAGGAGTACCTGCCCTACGCCGACCTGTGGCTGACCGTCTCCGGGGGAGCGGACGCCACGTACCGGGGGCGGACCCTCAACCTCGACAACGGCCTCGCCGAGGACGCCTTCGAGCTCGCCTCCGGCACCGTCGTCCACCGCAGGACCTGGGCCGACGCCGGCACCGGGACCCTGTGCACCGACCTGGTCGCGCAGGGCGGCAGCCTGGACCTGCGGCTCGAACTCACCAGCCCGCTCAAGGAAGTCCACCGCGCCGCGGACGCGAACGGCGTCGTCCTGGGCGTGGAGATCCCCGTCGACGGCGCGCCCGCGCACGAACCCGGTGTCCAGGAGCCGCTGCGGTACGGCGACGGCCCCGTCGACGGCTACGACCCGTTCGGCGCTCTCGCCCTGCGGGTGGACACCGACGGCGAGGTGACCGCGGACGCCGGCCGACTGCGGGTGACCGGCGCGACCCGGCTCCTGGCGGTGGTGGCCAGCTCCACCGCGGCACTGCGGCACTGGCGGGGCCTGGCCGGACCCGCCGACCGCGCCGGACATCTGGACACCGCCGCGAGCAGCGCCGCCCGGGCCGCGGAACGCGGGACCGGGGAACTGCTCAAGGGGCACGAGAACGACCTGCGCGGCCTCCTCGGCGGCACGTCGCTGCGCATCGGTCCGCGCCGCTCGGGCACCTACGACGTGGCCCGCGACATCCTCGGCGGCGACGACGAACTCCTCACCGCCACCGTGCTGTTCCAGCTCGGCCGCTACCTGCTCGCCTCCGCCTCCCGCCCGCAGGCCGGTCCGCCGGCCAACCTCCAGGGCATCTGGAACGCCGACCTGCGGCCGGCCTGGTCCTCGAACTACACCATCAACATCAACACCCAGATGAACTACTGGGCCGCCGAGGCCGCGGGCCTCGGCTCCTGCCACGAACCGCTCTTCGACCTGCTGGACCGCGTCGCCGCGAACGGCAGGGAGGTGGCCAGGGACCTGTACGGCGCCCGCGGCTGGGTCGCCCACCACAACACCGACATGTGGGGCTGGGCCCTGCCCGTCGGCATGGGCCACGGCGCGGCGTCCTGGGCGATCTGGCAGATGGGCGGCGCCTGGCTGGTGCAGCACGTCTGGGACCACTATGAGTTCACGCAGGACAGCGCCTTCCTGCGCGAGCGGGCCTGGCCCCTGCTCAGCGGCTGCGCGGAGTTCCTGCTCGACTGGCTGGTCGACGACGGCGCCGGCGGGCTCGACACCCTGCCGTCCACGTCGCCGGAGAACCACTTCCTCACCCCCGGCGGCGCCCCGGCCTCGGTCACCCGCTCCACGGCGATGGACATGGCACTGATCCGCGCGGTGTTCGAACGGACCCTGCGCTCCGCGGAACTGCTCGGCCTCGGTACCCCGCTGACCGCGCGCATCGGCGAGGCGCTGCCGAAGCTGCACCCGCCGCGCATCGCCGCCGGCGGCTGGCTGCAGGAGTGGGCCGAGGACCTGCCCGAGCAGGACCCGCACCACCGCCACCTGTCGCACATGGTCACCGTCCACCCGCTCGGCCGGATCGACCCCGACGCCACCCCGGAACTCGCCGCGGCCGCCACCGCCCTGCTGGACCGGCGCGGACCCGGCGCGATGGGCTGGTCCTGGGCGTGGAAGATGGCCCTGCGCGCCCGGCTGCGCGACGCGGCCGCGGCCCGCTCCCTCTTCGACGAGGCGACCCGGCCGCTCGCCGGCGACCCGGGCACCGACGCGCCCGTCGACGGATCGCAATGGGGCGGACTGCTGCCCAACCTCTTCTCCACCCACCCGCCGTTCCAGATCGACGGCAACTACGGCTTCACCGCCGCCCTCACCGAGATGGTGCTGCAGAGCCACACCGGCACCGTCCACCTGCTGCCCGCCCTCCCCTCCGGGTGGCCCGACGGCCAGGCGGCCGACCTGCGCTGCCGCGGCGGGCTCGGCGCCGACTTCACCTGGCGCGACGGCGATCTGACGGCCGTGACGATCCGCCGGCACACCGGGGACGACGCGGCGCCGGTCCGCGTCCGCCACCGCGACCGCACCGTGGAACTGCGCGTTCCCGCCGGCACCGCCGTCACCCTCGGCGCCGACCTCCGGCAGCACGGGGAGGGCCGGCCGTGCTGACCGAGAAGGACGTCCCCGACCTGTGGTCCTACCGCAGCACGTACCAGGAGCCCGCCGACTTCGACGGTTTCTGGAAGGACACCCTCGACAGCGCACGGACCCACGACGCCCGCCTCGAACTGACCCCGGTCGACACCGGACTGGAGGCCGTGGACGTCTTCGACGCCGTCTTCCCCGGCTTCGACGGCCACCCGGTGCGCGGCTGGCTGCGGATGCCCCGGCACCGCGGCGGCCCCCTGCCGGCGGTCGTGCAGTTCCACGGCTACGGCAGCGGCCGCGGCGCCCCCGTCGACGACCTGATGTGGGCCTGCGCCGGCTACGCCCACCTGCTGGTCGACGCCCGAGGTCAGGGCGGCGCCTGGGCGGGCGGCGGCGCCACGCCCGACCCGGTCGGCAGCGGTCCCTCCCACCCCGGGTTCCTCACCCGCGGCATCGAGGACAAGGACACGTACGTCTACCGGCGGGTGTTCACCGACGCCGTACGCGCCGTCGAGGCGCTGCGCGGCTCGCCGCACGTGGACCCCGCCCGGGTCGCCGTCGCCGGCCCCAGCCAGGGCGGCGGCATCGCGCTCGCGGTCGCCGGGCTCGTACCGGACCTGACGGCCGCACAGTTCCAGTCCCCGTTCCTCTGCGACATCCGCCAGGCCACCCGCCTCACCGGCGAGCAGCCCTACGCGGAGATCGTCGGCTACCTCGCGGCCCGCCGTGACCGGGTCGAGGAGACCTTCCGCACGCTCGGCTACTTCGACGGCCTCGCCTTCGCCCGCCGCGCCACCGCCCCCGCCTGGTTCTCCGCCGGGCTGCGCGACCAGGTCTGCCCGCCCGCCACGGCGATCGCCGCCTACCACGCCTACGGCGGGCCCAAGCAGATGCGGCTGTGGGAGTTCAACGGCCACGACGCCGGCGGCTCCGAGGACCTGGCCATCACGCTGAGCGCCTTCCGCGCGCTCCTCAAGACGTCGTCCCACGCTCACCCGGAACCGTCCCGAAAGAAGGAATCATGAGAATACGCAAGGTCGTCGCGCTGGGCGCCACGCTCAGCCTCGCGGCGGTGCTCTCCGCCTGCTCGTCCGGCTCGTCCTCGGCCGGCGGCTCGCAGACCGTCAACTGGTGGACCTGGGACGACAAGCAGGCGGCCGCGTACAAGGTCTGCGCCACGGACTTCGAGAAGGCCAACCCCGGTACGACCGTCAAGATCTCGCAGTACGCCGTCGACGACTACTTCACCAAGCTGACGGCCGGCTTCGTCGCGGGCAACGCCCCCGACGCCTTCCAGAACAGCGTGCAGTTCTTCCAGGCCTACGCCACGCAGCACCAGCTCCTGGCGATGGACGACTTCATCGCCAAGGACAAGTTCGACATGTCCCGGTTCTCCGTGGGCGTGGACGCGTGGAAGTTCACCGACGGCAAGCAGTACGCGCTGCCGCTCGACTGGGCCGCGGCCGCCCTGTACTACGACCAGGACGCGCTGACCAAGGCCGGCTACACCAAGGAGAAGCTCGACTCGCTGAAGTGGAACCCCGACGACGGCGGTGACTTCGGCAAGCTGATCGCCCACCTCACCATCGACGAGAAGGGGCACCGCGGCGACGAGAAGGGCTTCGACAAGGCCCACGTCAAGACCTTCGGCTTCGGCCAGATCGCGGCCAAGGACTTCATCGGCCAGACCACCTGGAGCCCCTTCGTCTCCAGCACCGGGTGGCGCCTGGGCGACAAGCAGAGCTGGCCGACGGTGTTCAACTACGGCGACCCGCGCTTCATCAAGACGATGAAGTGGGTGCGCTCCCTCACCGACAAGGGCTACGCGCCCAAGATCGGCGAGTTCACCTCCAGTGTCAGCGACGTCGACCTGCTCTCCTCCCACAAGGTCGCCCTGGAGATGGGCGGCTCCTGGGAGGCCTCCACCTTCGCGAAGATCCCCGGCATCAAGGCGGGCATCGCGGCGCCCCCGTACGGCCCCGACGGCACGACCCGCGCCGTGATGAGCAACTCCAACGGCAACAACATCTGGGCCGGCACCAAGAACCCGGACCTGGCCTGGAAGTGGGTCTCGTACATGGGCTCCGAGGCCTGCCAGAGCAAGGCCTCGCTCACCGGGACGTTCTTCCCGTCCATCCCGGCCTCCATGGACGCCTCCGCCAAGGCGCTGTCCGCCCAGGGTGTCGACCTGACGGTCTTCACCGACATGCTGAAGAACAAGGTCCTCTACCCCTCTCCCGTCTACGGCAACGGCGCCGCCGTCCAGGACGCGATGAACCCGCTCTTCGAGGCGTACTTCGCCGGGCAGAAGGACGACTCCGTCTTCACCGGCATGCAGGATCAGAGCAAGACGCTGCTCGCGAAAAACTGATCCACTTGCAGTGACCCGCAGAACCGCCGCCCGGACGCGGCCCCTCCTCGGGGTTCCTCCGGGCGGCGGGGCACATCGAAAGGAAGGACCCCCATGGCAGACACCACCGCGCGGATCGTCACCCTGCGCGCGGCCGGCACCGCGTTCGTCCTGGAGCTCACCGAGCCGGTGCCCAGAGTCCTGCACTGGGGGAAGGACCTCGGCGACCTGTCCACCGCGGACCTCGCCGCGCTGGCCCTGACGGCCGAACCCGCGGTCCTCAACAACGCCGTGGACATCCCGCGCCGGTACACCATCTGGCCCACCGAGGCCGACGGATGGGCCGGTACCCCCGCCCACAACGGGCACGTCGACGGCGGCTCCGCGGCGCCGCGGCTGATCACCACCGGCACGTCCCTGCGGGAGGACCCCGAGGGCGGCGGCGAGCTGACCGTCGCCCTCACCGAGGGAGCCGCCGGGCTCGACATCGCCGTCACATACCGGCTGGACCCGTCCGGGGTGCTGGCCGTCCACGCCGGGATCACCCGGCACACCACCGCCGACCCGGCACCGTACGACCTCGCCCAGGCCACCGTGTGGCTGCCGCTGCCCCGGCGGGCCGGCGAGATCCTCGACTTCACCGGCAAGTGGAGCCGTGAACGCTCCCCGCAGCGGCGCCCGGTCGGCTTCGGCACCCATGCCCGCGAGGTCCGCCGAGGCAAGCCCGGCCTCGACTCCCCGTACCTCGTCGCCGTCGGCGTGCCCGGCTTCGGCTTCCGCGACGGCGAGGTGTGGGGCCTGCACGTCGCCTGGAGTGGTGACCAGCGCTACCTGGTCGAGCGGTTGCCCGAGGGCGCCGGCAGCCACACCGCGGTCCTCGGCGGAGGCGAACTGCTGCGCGCCGGCGAGATCCGGCTCGCCCCCGGCGAGAGCTACCAGACCCCCGTGTGCCACTACGCCTGGTCCGGCGCGGGCCTGGACGGCCTCGCCGAGCGCTTCCACACCCTGCTGCGGGCCCGCCCCAGCCACCCCCGGCGCCCGCGCCCGGTCATCCTCAACAGCTGGGAGGCCGTGTACTTCGACCACGACCTCGACCACCTGCTGCGGCTCGTCGACCGCGCCGCCGAGGTCGGCGTGGAACGGTTCGTGCTCGACGACGGCTGGTTCCGCGGCCGCCGCTCGGACCACGCGGGACTCGGCGACTGGACGGTCGACCCGAAGGTGTGGCCCGGCGGGCTCACTCCGCTCGTCGACCACGTGCGGTCCCTCGGCATGGAGTTCGGCCTCTGGTTCGAACCGGAGATGGTCAACCTCGACTCCGACCTGGCCCGCGAGCACCCCGAGTGGGTCCTCGGCCCCGCCGCCGGCCTCGGCCCCACGGCCCGGCACCAGTACGCCCTCGACCTGTCGCAGCCCGGCCTCGCCGCGTACCTGCTGGACGCGCTGGACACCCTCATCACCACGTACGGCATCGCCTACCTGAAGTGGGACCACAACCGGGAGCTGTACGAGGCCGTGCACGGCCCCGGGGACCGCCCCGCCGGCCACGCCCAGGTCGTGGCGCTCTACCGGCTGCTGGACGCGCTCAAGGAACGCCACCCGGCGCTGGAGATCGAGAGCTGCGCCAGCGGTGGCGGCCGTGTCGACCTGGGCATCCTCGCCAGGACCGACCGCGTGTGGGCCTCGGACTGCAACGACCCCGTGGAGCGGCAGTCCATCCAGCGGTGGACCGGCCAGTTGCTGCCGCCCGAGCTCGTCGGCGCCCATGTGGGCGCCACTCCCAGCCACACCACCGCACGCGTCAGCTCCGACGCCTTCCGGATGGCCACCGCACTGTTCGGTCACGCCGGCATCGAGCAGGACCTCACCCGCTGCACCCCCGAGGAGATCGCCCGGCTCGGCGCGTGGACGGCCCTCTACCGCGAACTGCGTCCCCTGCTGCACGGCGGCCGCACGGTGCGCGCCGACCTCCCCGACGACGCCACCCTCCTGCACGGCGTCGTCGCCCACGACGGCACCGCCGCCGTCTACTGCTGGGCCCGCGTCGCGACCTCCTCCGAGGGCCAGTCCGGCCGCGTCCAGTTCCCGGGCCTCGACCCCGCCCACCCCTATGAGGTGCGCGTCCGCACCGACCTCGGTCTGCCCTCCTTCCATCAGACCAGCGGTCCCTCCTGGCTCCCCGCGGCCATCGACGGCTGGCTCCCCCTCCCGGGGGCGGTCCTCGCCTCCGCCGGCCTCCCGATGCCCCAACTCAACCCGGAGCAGGCACTCCTGATCGAGGTGCGGCGCGCGGGCTGAGGCCCGGGGACTCCCGAGCACCGGAAGCGCCCTGTCTGTCGGTGGTGGCTGCGAGGATGTGCGCATGGAGCGGACACTGAGCCGGCAGGAAGCCTCGGACGCGGTCGAGGACCACGGGTGGCGGTATGTGCTGGGCACGTTGCAGACGTCGGTCCCCGTCGGGTCGATGGCCCGGGGGACCGGCCTGGCGGCGGACGCCGTCGCCGCGTGCGGCGACGACGCCGACCGGCACCTGCGCGTCGACATCCGTCCCGGGCGGGTGCTGCTCGCCCTGCAGTCGGTCGCGCACGCGACGGTCACCGCCCGGGACGTCGACCTCGCGCGGCGGATCACCGCCGCGCTGCGTGCGGCCGGGTTCGCGACGGTTTCCGAAGCCGGCGCGGGGGCGCCGAGATCGGTGCAGCTCCTGGAGGTCGCGATCGACGCGCTGGACATCGCCGGGATCAGGCCGTTCTGGAAGGCGGTGCTCGGCTACGCCGACGAGGCGGGCGCCGACGGTCCCGAGGACGCGCTGGTCGATCCGCACTGGCAGGGCCCGGCGGTCTGGTTCCAGCAGATGGACCGGCCGCGCCCGCAGCGCAATCGCATCCACCTCGACATCAGCGTTCCGCACGACGAGGCGTCCCGCCGGATCGAGGCGGCGCTGGCGGCCGGGGGGCGGCTCGTGTCCGCGAGCCGCGCCCCGGCCTTCTGGGTGCTCGCCGACCCGGAGGGCAACGAGGCCTGCGTGACGACCTGGCAGGGCCGGGACGAGGTTCCCCCGCGGGTGGCCGGTCCGTGACCCCGCACTCCCTGGCGTTCTACCTGGACGTCGTCCACGACCGGCACCGTGCTCGGCGTGGGCCCGACGGAGTCCCCCGACCGTGCGACGGAGGTGCTGGGACCGGATGTCGCCGAGAACGTCATCGGCAGGTACAGCATGGTCCGCGACTACGGCCTCGCCGAGTTCCACTGGACCCGCGCTTCCCGCGGCGAACCGTGGGAGGGGCACCATGTCACCCTGCAGGTGCACCGGCTCGCGCACCGGGACCGCCGCCTCGTGAACGAGACGCTGCGCGCCCGGTACGGCAGATTCGCGCCGCGGCTCCGGTTCGAGAAGCTGCGACGGCTGCTGGAGCGGCGCGGCGTGCCCTTGGTGGAGATCCCGGAACACACGGCGAACGCACCGTACTTCCGTACCTTCTGGCAGCCCCGCGCCCAGGTGGGCATCTCCGTCATCGGCACCCACGGCGAGTACAGCACGCCGGACCGTCTGCGGGTCGGTGACGTGTACAAGATCCACGTCCCCATGACCACCCGGGAAGTGGAGTGGCGCAGGACCCAGGTGGCGTCCGGCGGGGCGGTCGCGCCGTGACCCGGCGACCGTGCGGGAGGCACGGTCGCCGGGCCGGGGATCAGCGGCGGCCCACCGTGATGGTGCGCTCGGTGCTCATGCCGTTGACGGTGACGCGGAGCACCGCGGTGCCGGCGCGGAGCGCGGTGAGGTCGCCGGTGGCCGGGTCGTAGGAGACGACCGCGGACCCGTCCTCGGTGCGGCCGGCGATCTCGACACGCGAGCCGGTCCAGGAGGCGCTGACCGGCCAGGCCACGGGGACGACACGCGTGCCGTCCTGCGTGACCGTCGCCGACGCCTCGGCCCGGTCGCCGACCGTCAGCCTGTCCGGCGCGCTGAGGTCCACCGCGTCCGTGCGGACGTGCACCTCGGCGCGCAGCCAGGCGTCGGCGTCACGGGCGGGGACGGCGAACGCGTCCGGGACCTTCCCCTTGGCCGGGTCGATGCCCAGCATCGTCCAGCCGGTGAAGCCGCCGTTGTCGGGCGTACTGGCAGGGTTCTTGCCGGAGTTGCCGTTGACCAGGTAAGAGACGCCGTCGATCGAGGACGCCGAGAACGCGCCCACGTGACCGCCGACGAACGCGGCGGACTTGTGCCCGTCGGCCCGGAAGTCGGCGAGCCACCGCTCGACGAGCGCGGCCTCCTTGCGGTCGCCGAGCTGGCTGGCCTTGTCCGGCAGCGGGTCCTCGGTGGGGTGGTGCTCGAACACCACGACGCCGCTGACGGAGCCGTCCGCGGCCGCGTCCGCGAGCTGGTCGTGCAGCAGCTGGAGCTGGGCGAAGCCGCCGCCGCGCAGGGTGCCGCTGGAGGAGTCGAGGGTGATGAAGCGGGTGCCCTCGGAGTCGAAGACCGACGTGGTGGCGCCGAACTCCGCCGTGAAGTTGACGGGCGTTCCGGGGCCCATGACCTCGTGGTTGCCCGGGACGTAGTGCCACGGGACCGTGCCGCCGGTGCGGGCGTCGAACTCGTCGAGCAGCGTGCGGGCCAGCGCGAAGTCGGCCGGCGAGCCCTCGTCGACGAAGTCGCCGTCGATGACCAGCATGTCGGGCCTGGCGTCGGCGATCTCGGCCAGCGTCCGGCGGGCCGCCTCCACCAGCGGGCTGCCGGGGTCGCGGGCCACGAACTGGGCGTCGGACATGACGGCGACGCGCAGCGGACGGCCGTCCACGGTGCCGTTGGTCACCACCACCGGGTCGGCGACCGTCGGCCGGGCGGGCAGCTCCACGTCGGGTGCGACCTTGACCCGCAGGTCGCTGACGGTCACCTTGCCGGTGTACGAACGGGCGGCACTGGTCTCCAGCAGCCGGACCCGCTGGAAGGTGAGCGGGTAGGGGGTGCCGACGGGCACCGGGAACTCGACCTTGCGCCAGCCGGTCCAGGTGATCAGCGGGCCGTCGAGGTTGGCGGTCACGCCCGCGCCCGTGCGGTACTGCAGCCGCGGCCACTCGCCGTTGCCGTCGCCGTTGATCCACATGGTGACGGCCTGCGGCTGACCGGGCAGCTGGATCTGCTGCGGCGGCACGGCGTACTGGCCGCGCGTGGCGGTCGACTTGGTGAAGTCGTAGGTGAGGGCCAGGCCGGGCGCGCCGTCGTGACCGGCGGCGGGGGTGACCGAGCCGCCGGGGGCGCGGTCGTTCGCCGAGGTCCAGGCGGCCGCGTCGGACAGGTCCGCGAAGCTCTTCTCCGCCAGGCCTACGGTGACGGCCACGTCGGTGGTCATCTTCCCGACCGTCAGGTGCAGGGTGGTGGAGGCGCCGTCCGCCAGGCCGCGCACCGTGAAGGTCGCGTCGCCCGCGGGCGTCAGCGAGACGACGCCGTCGCCGCCGGTGACCTCGATGTCGGACGCCTCGATCGGGGCGGAGTCCCCGAGCGCGTCGTAGCCGGTGATCGTCAGGCGGGCGGAGTCCTCCGGACCGTCGAGCGCCACCAGGCTGCTGCTCGGGGTGATCCGTACGGCGGGCGCGAGCACGGTCAGCTTCGTCGTGCCGCTCACCCCGTGGGCGGAGGTCGCCTCGATCTCGCTGGTGCCGGAGTGCTTGCCGGTCACGACGGCGATGGTGCCGTCGCCGCCCTTGACCGCGGCGAGGGAGTCGTCCCGCCAGTGCACGCGCGGCGTGGGCGCGGGCGCGTAGGTCTCGTCATGCGCCAGGGCCTTGAGGGTGCGGTGCAACTCGGGGAAGACCTTGTCGGAGCCGTCCGCCGTCAGGGCGGGCAGGACCCGGAAGCCGCGGGCCTCGCCGGAACCGGGGGCGGCGAACAGGCCGAGGCCGTTGGCGACCTGGCGCTCCGAGCCGTCCGAGGGGCTGTTGACCAGGCCCGTCACGCTCTCGCCGGGCAGCCGCGCGGCCATGGTGGTGGAGCCGCCGCCGTCCATGTTGAGGGCGTTGACGGCGCCGAGGCCCTTCATGAAGGCGCCGAGCTCATTGAGGTCCATGCCGCGGCTGTTGGTCTGCTTGCCGTCGATCGCGACCAGGTACATGGTGCGGCCGTCGCCCGAGAAGCCCACGCTGGTGCGCGAGGTGGCGGTGACGGTGTCGCCGTCGGTGTAGTGATTCACCACGCCGTCCGCGACCAGGACCTGGCCGCCGCCGACCGCGACCGCCACGTCGCCGAAGTCGGCGCGCGGGCGGTAGGCGACGTTCACGGAGTCACCGGGTACGAGGCCGGCCAGCGCGTCGGCGCCCGCCTCACGGCCGAGCAGCACGCTGGTGCCGGCCGGTACGGGGCCACCGCTGACCGAGGTGTGCACCTCGGTGACCTTGCCGTCGCGCAGCCAGACCTCGGCGACACGGGTCGCACCGCTCACGGGCTTGGTGCGCGGGGACGGGCCCCACTGGTCGGTGAACAGGCCGATGCCGCCGGCCGCCAGGACCGGGGAGTTGACGCTGGACAGCTTCAGGTGCTGCGAACCGCCGACCGTGACCTCGCCCTCCAGGAACACTTGGGCGAGCCTGCCGAGACCGTCCGCGCCGATGGCGACCGTCTGGCTGCGGCCCTCGGTCGGCGAGTTGATCAGGCCGCCGTCCCGCGACACGGCACCGCCGACCGGGGCCTCGGTGTCGTTCATGTCGAAGTAGTCGCCGTTGATGGCGGCGACCGCTCCCGCGTGCCTGGCCTGCTCGGTCACCGGGGCCTTGCCGGTGACGGTGCCGGAGGAGATGTAGTCCACCTTGACCCGGTCGTCGGCGAGGTCCGCGACGAGCACCTGCCCGCGCACCCATCCGTCCGCCTCGAAGCGGTCGAATCGGGTGAGGTTCAGCCCGGGCGCGATCGGCGTGCGGTCCTCGCGCGTGACGATGGACTGGCCGGGCGTGCTCGGGATCAATTCCTGAACGGAACCGGCGGGCTTCGGCGCGTCGACGGACGCCGGCATCAGATGCTCGGGCGTGAGCGCCTGGGCGGTCGTCATCATCCCGGCGCCGATGCTGAGCGCCGTGGCCAAGGCCAGGACGACGGCACCGCGCCGGGCCGCGGCACGCGGCCGCGCGACGACGGAGTCAAGGGGGAGGGGCACTGGCCGGCTTCTTTCCGTGCGGGTGGTCGGGGTCAGGCTCAGTCGATGTGCCGTTGGTGTCGCCGTGCCCCGAAACAGATGATCATCGGGGATGTTCGCTGTGAACTTCCTGTGACGTGTCCCGCTGTGAGCGGGCGTGTTGGTGTAGAGCCCGGCTCCTGTGCGGTGGGCGCGTGGCCGCTGTGCCGGGGTGTTTACCCGCCCGCCCTCCCTCCCCCAACCTTCGGCCGGGGGTGCCCCCAGCCCTGTGAAGTCACGCGCCCGGCGCGCGTTTCGTGGGGAACGGGTGCGGGGCCTCCGGGGCTGGGCATTCTGGACAGCACATTTAGGTGCCTCGGGTACCTGCTCATCTCATCCCGGGTTGTGCACCCACATATGCTCCACAGTCCAGAACGCCCACCCTCCCCCAGCCTCCGGCCGGGGGTGCCCCCAACTCCCCTGCCCCCTTCGTAGGTTGTCGCGCCTGTTCCCCGGAGGGGGTAGTGACGGCACCGTGTCCGGGGCCGCCGCACCATCGCCCCCGCCGGCCGTACATGTCGGGTTCCGGCGGCTACGGCATCAAATTGTGCGAATGGCGCGCGTGTTCGCAGGTTTTCCGACGTCGCACCGTGCCGCCCACCGGTCATTGCAGACGTGCCGTATTCGGCCATTCCGTGGTGCGGCTCCCCATCGCGGCGGGTTCATATTCGTGCCAGTGATCACTGGCCGCGAACTCCGGTCGGCGGAGGCGGAAGTCATGACCGTATACAGCAGGTGCGGGACGATGTGGCCAGGTCCCGGCGGTACGGGCGCGCCCGGCCGGGCGCGCCCCCGACGACGCGATCGACTCCGGTTAATTGTTACCGAGCCGTCGGGTCGGAAAGGTCATCGAAGCTTAACGCGGGGGCTCCGGCCTGTTGCCGGTCCTCCGGGAAGATGAATGCCGGCAGCAACGTGGCTGTTGTGCCGGGGGTTTTCGCGCTGCGTGGCGAGGATTCCCGAGAGCGCGTTTCGCCGGCCGTGACGGGACGGGTCCCCGTGCCCGGCGGGCGTGCCCGGGCTGCCCTGGAACCGAGCAGAGGCGTCGCTCCCGCACGCGTGGCCACGGTGTACGCCGGATCGACGACGTAGCCAGTGACAACGAGCCGGATGCGGTCCGGCGGCACCGGAGGGTGGGGACCCTGGTATGGCGCAAGCGGTTGGACTGACCCTGTTCGTCCTGCATTCTTCTCCCCTGATCAGGAAAGCGCTTCTGGACCTCTTCCAAGACGACCCGGGCATCACCGTGCTGGGGGCCTTACCGGCGTTCCGTACCGCGCACGACATCCCCCCGGGCCGGCCGGACGTGATGCTGGTGGAGCACGAGCAGTGGCCCAGGTGGCGGGACGCCCTGATGCGCCGGAGCGGAACCCGGGTGGTGCTCTACAGCCGGGACAACACGCCGCGCCTCGTCGTGGAGGGCATCCGCAGCGGAGTCGCGGGCTTTGTGCACGAGTCGTGCCCGCCGGAGGTCATCGTCAAGGCGCTCCACGATGTCTTCGGCGGCGGCACCTTCTGGTACCTGGGGGACGAGGACCGGCCCGGGCGCCCGGTGCCCGGCGCGGACGTCCCGCCGCAGGGCACGTGGCAGCTGAGCGGCCGTGAGGAGCAGGTGCTCGCGCTGCTGCTGCGCAGGCGCTCCAACGAGGAGATCGCCGACGAACTCGTCCTCACCCGCCAGACGGTGAAGAACTACGCCAGCCGGGTCTTCCGCAAGGTGGGTGTCTCGGGGCGCAAGGAGCTGTTCCAGTTGATCGAGGCAGGGTGACGGGGGACATGACGGAGGCCGCGGAACTGCTGGTCGAGGACGACGGCGCGGTGGTCGTTGTCACGTTCAACCGGCCCCGGGTGCGCAACGCGCTGTCGACGGGGCTGCTCGCCGAACTGGACGGCGTGCTGGGCGGCTTCGCCGGCGCCCCGGCGGGTCGGGCGCCGCGCGCCCTGCTGCTCACGGGCGCGGGCGGCACGTTCTCCAGCGGTGCGGACACGCGGGAGCCCGACTGGCGGGATCTGTCGCGGCGGGCGGTGCGGCGCCGCCACTTCCGGTCAGTGCTGGCGTCGCTGCACCAGGCGCCGTTCCCGTTGATCGCCGCCGTGGAGGGGTACGCCCTCGGCGGCGGCCTGGAGTTCGCGCTCGCCTGCGACCTGGTGGTAACCGGCGAAAACGCGTTGTTCGGCCTGCCGGAACTCGAGGTCGGCGCGGTGCCCGGCGGCGGGGCGGTGCACTCGCTGATCCGCAGGGCCGGGCGCGGCACGGCCGCGCGGCTGCTCCTGGTGCCCGGACTGCGGGTCACCGGCGCCGAGTTGGGCCGGCTGGGTGCCGTGGAGGCGGTCGTGCCCGACGGCACCGCGCTGGCGGCGGGACGGGAACTGGCGGCCCGCGTGGCGGGCCGGCGCGCGGACCTCCTGACGTCGGGCGTGCGCCTGCTGCGCGACTCCGGGCACCTGGACCGTACGGCCGCGCTCGCCGTGGAGGACGGCCACTGGTGGGCGGCGGCGATGGGCCGGCCGCAGACCGGCGGCTGATCCCCTTGTTTCGTGCTTCCGCCGTCGGTGGGGTGGGGTGGGGGCTGCGGGCTCCGGGACCGTGTGTCCGCGCCCGCGTGCGCAGCGCTGGGCTGAGGGCTGGCCTGCCCTGCTTGGGCGTCCTGAGCGCGGTCGTCTGGCGCGTGCGGCCGCGCTAGTGGGCGGCGGCTGACTCCCTTGCTTCGTGTTTCCGCCGTCGCGGTGGGGAGGGGGCTCCGGGACCGCGTGTCCGCGCTCGCGCACCGGTGGCCGAGGGACCGGGTGCGGTGCCAAGCGCTCTGGGCGTTTGCGCCGTTGTGGCCCACAGTCGCGTGTCGGCGACTTGGGGTCAGGCGGGACCTCCCCACCGTGACAGCGCCGGAGGCATCGGCAGACCACTGACGAGCGGTCGGCGCGACGGTCCTCCCGGTCCGGGAGCTCTCCGGAACAAGGGGGCCCGGTGCGCTGACGTGCCTCGCCCGTACCCCCGTCGGCGCCGCCGGGGGACGGTCCCGGCCGCGTGCCCCGGAGGCATCGGCAGACCGCCGGCGAGTCATCGTGCGCCCGCTTCGCCCGGGCCGGAGGTGCCCGTCGATGACGTGGAGGTGGCGGTCCGGTGCCGCCCGGGTGGCGGGCTTCGCCCGATGGGTACCGGGGGTCATGGGTGAGGGGGACCTGAGAGTACCCGGCGGCAATTCCACCGCCGTCGGGGCCGGCCGTAGCTTCGTCGCATGGACAGCAGGACAGCTTCCGTCCCCGACCCTTCCGACTCCGTCGTACTGACCGGCATCGGGTGTGCGCTGCCCGGCACGCCGGACGCCGAGGTGTTCTGGAGCCACATCGAGACCGGTACCTCCCAGGTCACCGGGCTGGACCGGCCCGAGTTCGCCGCCGCGGGCCTGCCCGTCCACGCCGCCGCGCAGCTGGGCGCGTTCGACCACCCGACGCGGCTGCCGGGGCTGCCCGAGGCGCACGCCGCCAAGTACAACCGCGAGATCCTCGCGACGATGGCCGCCGTCCGCGACGCGCTGGACGACGCCGGGCTGGCGCGCGGCGAGGTCGCCCCCGAGCGGCTGAGCATCGTCCAGTCGTCCTCCCGCGGCCCCCTGTCCTGGTGGCGCGAGGCGATGCACGCCGAGCCGGGAGCGGACCCCTACCAGGGCAAGGGCACCGGCATGTTCCGCGGGCTGGCCGGCTGCCCGGCCACGCTGGCGGCCATCGACGTCGGCGCGCGCGGCCTGGTCACCACGATCAGCAGCGCCTGCGTGGGCGGCCACCACGCGATCGGACTCGCCCTGCGCGAGCTGCGTTCCGGCGCGGCGGACGTGGTGCTGGCCGGCGGCCACGAGTTCCCGATCGTCCCCGAGGTCGCCCGCTGCTACCTGGCACTGGGCGACGGCGTGCTCTCGCCGGAGAGCGAGGACCCGGCGACCGCGGTCCGGCCGTACGACCGCGACCGGCGCGGCTTCGCCCTGGGCGAGGGCGCGATGACGCTCTGCCTGGAGCGGGAGTCCTCGGCCCGCGAGCGCGGCGCCCGGATCTACGCCCGCGTCCTCGGCCACCGCGCGCTGAACGAGGCGCACCACGCGACGAGCATGGACCTGGTCGGCGACGTCACGGCGTCGGTCGTCTCCGGACTGCTCGACGAGGTCGGGCGCAAGCCCGAGGAGCTGGGCTACGTCTGCGGCCACGGCACCGCCACCCGCTACAACGACATCGCCGAGAGCCGGGCGCTGCGCCGGCTGCTGCCCGGGCACGCCGACGAGGACCTGCCTCCGCACGGCTCCAACAAGCCCGTCTACGGCCACACCTTCGGCATGGCGGGGATCATCAATGTCGCGGCGACCTCGCTGATGCTCCGTCACCAGCGGCTGGCGCGGACCGCGAACCACACGACGCCGGACCCCGAGTGCGCGTACGACCATGTCGCCGAGGGCCCGCGGGACGCCGAGTTCGACCTCGCGGTGTCCCTGTCGTTCGCCTTCGGAAGCCAGACGTCCGTGATCGCCCTGGAGCGGGTGTGACCGCGGTGCGGCCGTACCTGGCGGCCGACCCCGACGACCTGGTGCGGCGCTTCGTCCGGCAGGGCGCGCACGTGCACGCCGCCGCGACCATGTCCCGGCCCAACGCCCTGCTGAACGCGGTCTGCCGGGTCTTCGCGGGCACCGGCAGCCTCACCGTGAGCACCACCGCCGTGCACTCCAACGCGCACGCGCTCGCGCTGTCCGGCGCGGTGCGCAAGGTCATCACCGGCTTCGTCGGCGACACCTATCCGTCGCCCCGCCCCAACCGGCTCTACCGCGACCTGGCCACGGGCGAGCCCTTCGAGGTCGAACTGTGGTCGCTGCTCGGCTACACGCAGCGCCTGATGGCCGCCGCGCTCGGCCAGCCGTTCGCCACGACCGGTTCGCGGCTGGCGCAGACCGACCTGCGGCACGGCAAGGAGGGCACCCTGCACGTGGTGGCCCACCCGGAGGACCCGGGCCGCACGGTGACCCTGCTCAGCCCGCTGCGGCCGGACGTCACCCTCTTCCACGGTGTCTGCGCCGACCGGCACGGCAACGTTGTCGCCGTCCCGCCGCTCGGCGAGGGCGCCTGGGCCGCCTACGCCGCCACCGAGGGCGTCCTGGTCTCGGTGGAGGCGATCGTGGACGACGAGGTGGTGGCCGCGATGCCGGACCGGGTGGTGATCCCGGCCCGGCGGGTGCTCGGCCTGTGCGAGGCGCCGCTCGGCGCGCACCCGCAGTCCCTGCGCACCGGCGGCCTGGCGGGAGTGAGCGGCTACCTGGACGACTACGCCTTCCTGACCGACATCGTGAACGCCTGCAAGGACCCCGGGACGGCGGCCGGCTGGTACGACACCTGGGTCGGTGGCGTCAGCGGCCACGAGGAGTACCTGGAACGGCTCGGCGCCGGCCGCCGCGACTCTCTCGCCTACCCGCCCACCGCGGCGACCGCGCGGGACACCGGCCGTCGCGTCACCGCGGCGGAGGCGGCCCCGCCCACCGAGCAGGAGCAGTTGATCGTGCTCGCCGCCCGCGCGGTCGCCGACCTGGTCGAGGAGCGCGGCTACGACACGCTGCTGGCCGGGATCGGCACCTCGCACATGGCGGCATGGCTGGCCGTCCGCCTGCTGGCGGACCGGGGCATCACCGTCGACGCGGTCGCCGAACTCGGCCTGCAGCAGATGGCCCCCGAGCCCGGCGACGTGTTCCTCTTCAGCCAGCGGCACGCCGAACGGTCCCGGATGCTCGCCGGAGTGGCCGAGACCCTGGGCGCCGCCGTCGCCGCCAACCCGCGCTGCCTGGGGGTGCTGTCGGCCGCCGAACTCGACGCGGACGGGAACATCAACACCACCCTGCTGCCGGACGGCCGCTGGATCACCGGCTCCGGCGGCGCCAATGACATCGCCTCCACCGTGGACTGCGTCGTCGTCGCGGCCGCCTCGCCGCGACGGTACGTTCCCCGGCTCGCCCACCTGACCAGTCCGGGTGAGCGGGTGCGCGACGTGGTCAGCCAGTTCGGCCGGTTCAGCCGGCCGGGACCCGGCACCCCCTTCCGGCTGACCACCTGGCTGCCGCCGGTGCCCGGCCGCGGCGCCGCGGAGCCGCCTGACACACCCGCCCGCGCGGTCCGCGAACTGACCGGCTGGTCCTTCCCCGGACCCGAGGACCCCACGGCCGCCGGCGGCGTCGGCGACCGGCTCGTGGACGAGAAGGCCGTCACCACCGAAGAACTCACGCTGCTGCGCAGCATGGACCCGGAAGGCCACTACCGATGACCGCCACCGAGCACGTCACCGCACTCCGCCGTCCGCTGCCGCCGACGGCCATCGCGCCCGTCCGGCTGGCCGGCATCGGCCACTACTTCCCCGGTGAGCCCATCACCAACGAGCACTTCGAGCGGATCGACGCCCTCGGCATCGACGACGCGTGGATCCGCGAGAACACCGGGGTGGTCAGCCGCCACTGGCCGGGCGACGAGAAGGAGCGCGCGGTCGAGATGGCCGCGCTGGCCGTCGACGCGGCGCTCGCCGACGCCGGTCTGGAGCCGGACGACATCGACCTGGTGATCGGCACCACCTCCACCACCCGGCCGCGCACCAACCCGTCCAGCGCGACCAACAACTACATGGACATCTCACTGCCTTTGCAGCGGCAGGCCGGACTGCGGCACGCCACCTGCTTCGACGTGACCTCGGTGGCCTGCGCGGGCTTCATGTACGGCACGGCCGTGGCCGCCTCGATGCTGCCCGCGCTCGGCATGCGCAACGCCCTGGTGGTCTGCGCCGAGAACCCGCGCCCGATCCTCAACTTCGACTACCGCTACTCGGTGCTGTTCGGCGCGGGTTCCGCGGCCGCCGTGTGGTCCGCCGACACCCAGGGGCCGGGCCTGCTGGACGTCGCGCTGCACGCGGACGGCTCGTACTTCGACGCGTTCGACATCGACGACAACGACAAGATGGTCATGCGCGGCCGCCAGGTCGGCGAGGTCGGGCCGCAACTGCTCTCGCAGGTCGGCCGGGAGATCCTGGAGCGCAACGGGCTCACGGTCGACGACGTCGACTGGTTCGTGCCCCACCAGGGCAACCTGAACATGATCAACCAGGTGTGCGCCACGCTGGACATCCCGCGGGAGAAGGTGCTCACCAACATCCAGCACCGGGGCAACACCTCCAGCGTGTCCATCCCGAGCTGCATCTCCGAGAACGTCCGCGCCGGGACGATCCGCCCGGGCGACCTGATCGTCACCATCGGCATCGGCCGCGGCTACAGCTGGGGCGCCATGCTGCTGCGCCACTCGTGACCGCTCCGCCGGGCGCGACCAGCTGAGACATCCGATCCCCCGAAGGACGAGGCATGGACGACGAGATCCCCCTGTGGCGCGGCAGCGGCCTGCGCCTGGCCGGGTACGGCCACTACTACCCGCGCCACCGTGTGGAGAACGCGATGGACGACGCGGACGGGGGCGGCGGCAACGCGGTGGACGCGGCCGTCATCGGCCGGCTCGACGTGCGCGGCCGGCACGTGGCCGACGAGGAGGAGACGCCGCCGTACATGGGGGTGCGGGCCGCCCGGGCCGCCCTGGAACAGGCCGGCAAGGACGCCGACGAGGTCGACCTGCTGGTCTTCAGCAACTGGACCGACCGGCAGTTCGTGCCCGAGTGGGGCCCGGAGGCGGCCCGGCTGCTCGGAGCCCGGCGCGCCCTGGCCTTCGACGTGTGCGCCGCCTGTGTCGGCTTCGTCCACGGGGTGCAGACCGCGTCGGCGATGCTCGCCACGCATCCGCACTGGCGCACGGCCGTGGTGATGTCCAGCGAGCGCTTCTCGCGCCGGGTCCGCCCGGGCAGCAAGGGCGAACTCATCGTCGGTGACGCGGCCGGCGCCGCCGTGCTGACGCGGGACACCGCCGCGGGCGACGACGACGGTCTCTGGGACTCGCTGGTGATCAGCGACGGATCGGCCCGGGAGACGGTCACGGTCTACCCGCCGAACGGCTGGATCAAGAGCCAGGCGGACCTGATCAAGGTCGCCGCCGAGTCGCACGCCGACCTCGCGGAGCGCGTGCTCGCGCGGTCGGGCATCACGATGGACGAGATCGACTGGGTGGTCCCGCACCCGGGGACCGGCCAGCTGCACACCGCGGTCCGCGAGCTGCTCGCGATACCCGAGGAGCGGTTCGTCACCAACTACGAGACGCGCGCCAACACCGGCAGCGCCTCGGTGCCGATCGTGCTGTCGGAGATGTCCCGCGACGGGCGGCTGCGCCCCGGCGACCTGTGCTACACCCCGGCCGTCGGCTCGGGCTGGTACTACGGAGGTCTGCTCTTCCGTGTCTGACGTGAACCGCTCCGGCCCGGGCGCCCGCGGCACCGCCCTGGTGACCGGCGGCAGCCGCGGACTCGGCGCCGCCATCGCCAGGCGCCTGGCGGCCGAGGGCCGGCACACCGTGATCTGCGGACGCGACCGGGACAGCCTGGAGCTGTGCGTGAAGGAGGCCGCGCGCGACGGCCTGACCCTGCACGCCGTACCCGCCGACGTCACCGACGAGGCGTCGGTGGCCGCGCTGTTCGCCCGGCTCGCCGCGGACGCGCCGCCGCTCGCCCTGTGCGTCAACAACGCCGGGCACAACTTCTCCCGCCGGCTGGTCGGCGTCCGCGACAGCGGCGACGGCACGCCCCTGCTGTCACCGCACCCGCTGGCGGACTTCGAGGACACGGTACGGCTGCTGCTGACCGGCACCTTCCTCGTCGGCCGCCACGCGGCCCAGGCGATGCTGGCCGCGGGGACGCACGGCGTCGTCGTCAACATCTCCTCGACCGTCCGGCACGGCGCCTACGGGCAGTCGGCGTACTGCGCGGCCAAGGCGGGCGTGGAGTCGCTGACCCGGACCTGGGCCGTCGAGTTGGGGGAGTACGGCATCCGTGTGGTCGCCGTGGCACCGGGTGTGCTCGACGGCGAGGCGCTGCGCCGCCGCACCGCGGCCAGCCCCCGGCACGCCGCGTACATGGACGACCTGCTCCGCCACGTGCCGCTGGGCCGCTGGTGCGACGAGGGGGACGTGGCCGACGCCGTCGTCTTCGCCGCGGACAACCCCTCGCTCACCGGCACGGTGCTGGAGGTCGACGGCGGCGGACTGCCCGCCCGGGTCCCGCCGCCCGCGGCCGGCGCCCGGCGGCCCGCGGCCACGCCCCGGCCCGCAGCCACGCCCACGACTCACCCGACGACGGTGGAGGACTCAGCATGATCAGCGGCTTCGCACCCACCCTGCTGGCGGGTCGGACGACCCTGGTGACGGGTGCCAGCAGCGGCATCGGCGCCGTCCTGGCGGCCGCGCTCGCCGCCCACGGCTCCCAGGTCGCGCTCCTGGCCCGCAACGAGAAGCAACTGCGCCTGCTGGCGGAGGACATCGAGGCCGCAGGCGGCCGGGCGGTGGCCGTGCCCGCCGACCTCACCGACGCCGAGGGCGTACGGTCGGCGGTCCGGACGGCCGAGGAAGCCCTCGGCCCGGTCGACCAGTTGGTGCACTGCGCGGGCGAGGCCCGCAACCAGGCGTTCCTGTGCGACCAGGACGAGGCGCAGTGGACGGCGACCCTCGACAGCAACCTCGTGGGCGCGTTCCGCGTCGCCCGGGCGGTCGTGCCGGGGATGATGGAGCGCCGCAGGGGCGGCGTCGTGATGGTCTCCTCCGTCGCGGGCAAGCGCGGACTGCCGGCCAACACCTCTTACTGCGCGGCGAAGTTCGGCCTCAACGGGATGACGCAGGCGCTCGCCGCCGAGCTCGGCGCCTTCGGGATCCGCGTCAACGCGGTGTGCCCGGGCCTCACCGACAGCCCGGCCGCCACCGACGGCGACCGCTACGGCGACGCCTTCATGGCCGCTGTCGCCAAGCACCACGGACCGCCCGACCTCACCTGGGAGCGGTACCTGCGGCGCGCGGTCGGCAGCACCATCCTGCGGCGCCTGGTCCGGCCCGAGGAGGTCGCCTCCCAGGTGCTGTTCATGCTCTCCGACCTGTCCGGCGGCATGACCGGGCAGGCGGTCAACGTGGACGCGGGCGCCCTGTGAACGACACGTACCGCGCAGCGGAGGCCGGACGCCTGCCCGGCCCGCCCGCCCGGCCCTTCACGCCGGGCCCCCGCGACACCCTCGTGACCGGCTGGGGCTTCTGCCTGCCCGGCGCGGGGGAGGAACCGGTGCGCACCGGCAAACAGGTCTGGGAGACCGCGTCCACGGGCACCAGCCACGTGGAACGCGACGGCTTCCACCACGGCGTCGTCCGCGGCGCCCGGGAGGCGTTCACCGAACTGCTGCCGGAGATGCCCACCCGCTACCTGCGCAGCTACGCCGACGTCCACCTCTACGGGCTGGTCTCGCTCGCCGAGGCCTGCGCGGACGCCGGACTCGACCACCGCGCGGGAGACCTGCGGCAGGCCGCCGTGCTGACCGCCCGCGCCGGTGTCGACAGCAACTACGACAGCTACCGCGCCTGGCACGACGCGGACCCCGCGACGATCAGCCCCGCCGACGCCAAGTCGCTCTTCGTCCGCCTGGTCGTGGCCGGCACCTCCAGCGACGTCGGGCCGGTGCAGGCCGCGCTGCTCGCCAGCACCGGCGCCTCCTTCACGGTCAGCTGCGGCTGTGCCTCCTCGTCGGTGCTGCTCGGCCTGGCCCGCATGATGATCGCCGACGGCTCGGCCGACCTGGTCGTGGTCACCGGGGTCGACCGCTTCGACACCGAACGCGTCCTGCACGGGCACCGGTTGCGCGAGGTCGTCGAGCGCGAGGGCGCCGTCGCCGTCCGGCACAACAGCGACCCGCCGGCCGACCCCCGCCACGACCGGCCGATGCGGCCCTACGACGCGGCCGGGGACTGCATGAACTACGGCGACGGTTCGGTGACCCTGGTCCTGGAGAGCCGGGAGCACGCCGCGGCCCGCGGTGCCCGGGCACACGGGGCGCTGCTCGGCCAGGCCACCACCAGGGGCGGCCTCGACAGCGCCGTGGCCATCGACACCGAGGGCACCGGGCTCGCCGAGGCGGCCCGCCGCTGCCTGGGCGACCACACCTCGCTCGACCAGGTGCCGTACGTCAACGGGGGCGGCGAGGGAGACCCGCTGTTCACCCGCATCGAGGCCAACGCGGTGCGCCGGCTGTGGGGCGACCGCTCCCACGAGGTGCTGCTCAGCTCCCAGGAGGCCTGCTTCGGGCACAGCGGCGCACCGCTGGGGAACCTGGGCGCGGCGCTGACGCTGATGATGATGCGCGAGAGCCAGGTCTGCCCGACGGCCAACTGCCGTACCCCGTCGCCGGTGTGCACCTTCGACCCGGTGCCGGGCACCGTTGCCCGGCCACTGAGCTTCTCCCGGGCGCTCAGCTTCAACTACCAGGTGGGCGGGGTCAACAGCGCCCTGCTGCTGGGCGGTGCCGATGTCTGCTGAACCGATGTCGGCCGAACCCTCGCCGCCGCCCCTGCTGCGGCTGGCCGGTGCGGGGATGGTCCTGCCCGGTCCGCACGGCACCGCCTGCACCGGGATCGGCACCTTCTGGGACCTGATCCGCGACGGTGTCAGCTGCCTGTCGCCGTACGCGCACCCCGAGTTGCCGCTGCGGCTGGCCGGAACCGTGAACGGCTGGAACCCGCTGACGGAGCTGCCGCTGCCGGAGCGGACCCTGCGCCGCTCCTCCCGGGCCGGGCTGCTCGCCACCGCCGCGGTGCGCCAGGCGCTGGCCCACGCCGGCCTCACCGCCTCGGACCTCGACCCGGACCGCACGGCGCTGGTCGCCGCGTCGCTGCAGTTCGCGTTCCCCGAGTCCGAGCGCTACTACGCGACCGCCCAGGCCAAGGGCATGACCGCGATCGGCATGGACTACTGGCTCACCGGGACCCCGCCCAGCGTCGTCGGCACGGTGGCCTCCGCGCTCCAACTGCCCTGCCAGACCCTGAGCGTGGCCGGCTCGTGCAATGTGGCGCTGCGCGCGCTCCAGGTCACGCAGCAGATGTTCCGCTGCGGAGACATCGACCGGGCCGTCGTGGTGGGGGTCGACCAGACCGTCGACCCGGTCTTCGTCGCCGGGACCGCGCACACCGGGCGCAGCGGCTACCGCGCGTCCTCGCTGTCCGGCGACCCCGCCGACGTACGGCCGCACGACGAGACGCAGACCGGCAACGCCACCGGCGAGGGCGCCGTCGCCCTCGTCCTGGAGAACCCCGCGGCCACCGGCGCACGACCGGGACTGCTGCACCGGGCGCATCTGCGCAGCTCCCGCAGCAACGGCCCGTCCACGGTGGCCACCGGCCCCCCGGACAACGTCGTGCGCGACATCCGCGCCGTGCTCGCTTCGGCCGGCCGGACACCCGGCGACGTGGCCTTCGTCAACGACTACGCGGACGGCAACCGATTCGTCGAGGACCACCTGTGCCAGGCGCTGACCTGGGCCCGGGAGGCGACGGGCTACCGCGGCGAGCTCGTACTGACCAACCAGGAGGCGGTGTTCGGGCACGTGGCCGGGACCGGCGGTCTGGTGAAACTGCTCGGCAGCCTGCTCATGCTGCACCACGGCCGGATCGCGCCCAGCGCCAACACCGTCGTGCCCTACCGGCACCTGCCGGGCACCCCCGTGCTCGCCGGGGGGCGGCCGACCACCGGCGACAGCGCCCTGGTGCTGTCCTCCGGGGCGGGCGGCGACGCCACGAGCATGCTCCTGGAACACGAAGGCGGCGACCTGCCATGACCGACGTCCACAGCGCGGCCGAGCTGCCCGCCGCGGCCGACGCGGGGCACGACGCGCCCCGTGCGCCGTTCGGCGCCCGTGTCGTCATCGACGCCTCCGGCGCCGGCCCCGCCGCGGCCGACGCGCTGTCCGGCGCCCTGGCCGGCCTCGGGTTCGCGCCCGAGGCCCCGTACAAACACTCCGGGCCGCCCGGTGCCTACTGCGCGCTGCTGATCGGCGAGGAGGCCTACGGCGCGGACGCCGCGCGCGGCCTCGACCGGGGCCGCGTGCTGGCCGCCGCCGACGCCATGGCCGCCGCCGGCCGGGGCCGGCTGGTACTCGTCACCGACGCCGGCAGCGGCACCCACACCGGCACCGACCCCGAGCGGCACGCCCGGCTCGCCGCCGACCTGGCCTGGTGGCAGCACCTGGCCACCGGCATGGCCGGGTACGGCGTCGCCGCCAACACCGTCCGCACCGGCTACGCCCCGGCCCTCGGCCACGCGCTGCCGGCCACGGCCGAGGCCGGGCTGCTGCGCTACCTGGTGCAGCGCCGGGCCACCACCGCCGCCGACGTGGCCGGCACCGTGGGATTCCTGCTGTCCGCGGGCTGCTCCTACCTGATCGGCGAGACGGTGCCCGTCGACGGCGGCGCGGGCCTCGGCCAGATCCCCGCCCTCGCCGACGCGGCGGCGGCCCCCGCCCCGGCGCGGCCGTCCCGTGAACCGTCCCAGGAGCCGTCCGCGGCACCGCCGGTGACCGGACCCGGCACCGCCGGCGCCCGCGTGCTCGTCACCGGCGCGAGCAGCGGCATCGGCCGGGCCGCGGCGCTGCACCTGGCCGAACGCGGCGCCGACCTCGTGCTGGCCGCGCGCCGCACCGAGGCCCTGGACGACGTGGCGTCGCAGATCACCGCCCTGGGACGGCGGGCCTGGACGCTGCGGTGCGACCTGGCCGACCCCCTCGACGCCGCCACGCTGGGGGAGCGCGCCCAGGAAGCCGCGGGCGGGGTGTCCGGACTGCTGTACGCGGCCGGACACCTCGGCTTCAGCCCGCCCGGCGGCGACCCGGCCTCCGCCGGCCGCACGTTCGCGGTCAACCTGCACAGCTACATCGCTGTCGCCGAGGACCTGACGAGCCGTTGGCGCCAGGACGGCGTGCCCGGGTCGCTGGTCGCGGTGGCCTCGGTCAGCTCGACGCTCAGCCCGGTGGCGGGCCTGGACTACTACGGGGCCAGCAAGGCCGCGATGGTCCAGTACACCCGCTGCCTGGCGGTGTCGGTGGCCCGCCACGGCATCCGGGCCAACTGCGTCGCGCCGGGCATCATCGAGACACCGATGGGCGACGCCGCCGGTCCCGCCCACCGGCGCGGCTGGATCAGCCGCATCCCGGCCGGCCGGGTCGGCCTGCCCCAGGAGGTCGCCGCGGTCTGCGGCCACCTGCTCGGCCCCTCGGCCGCCCGGGTCACCGGCGCGGTCCTGCGCGTCGACGGCGGTTTCGGACTCGGCGACATCGCCCCTCTGCGTCCCGGTCACACCACCAAGGAGCCCGCGTGAACGACCCGTTGAGCACCGCCCTCTACCCGGAGGTCGCCCTGGTGGCGGGCGCGTCGTCCGGGATCGGCGCGGCCGTGGCCGAGCGGGTCGCCGCACGCGGCACCGCCGTGGCACTCGTGGGGCGCCGTGCCGCGGAACTGGACGCGGTCGCCGACCGCATCCGTGCCGCGGGCGGCGTCGCCCTGCCGCTGGCGATGGACCTGGCCGGGCCCGGCGCCGCGGAACGGGCCGTGACCGGGGCCGAGCGGGTCCTCGGCCCGGTCGACCTGCTCGTGTGCAGCGCGGGAACCGTCCGGCTGGCGCCCATCCACGAGAGCGAGGAGCGGCACTGGCACCGGCAGCTGCAGGTGAACCTCACCGTGCCGTTCCTGCTCGCGCGCCATGTGCTGCCCGGTATGCGCGAGCGCGGCTACGGATGGGTCGTCACCATCGGCTCGGGCGCCGGTGCGGAGGTCGTCCCGGGCACCGGCGGATACGGCGTCAGCAAACACGCCCTCAACCGGTTGACCGAGCTCATCCACGAGGAGAACCGGGACCACGGCATCCGCGCGGTCACCGTCGCCCCCGGCTGGGTGGCCACCCGGCTCGCGGCCCGCCCCGCCGACCTCGGCGTGTCCGACGACGACGTCCTCACCCCCGACGACATCGCCGACACCGTCGACTGGCTGCTGCAACGCCCCGCACGGGCCTGCGTGGGACCGGTCATCCGCATCGAGCCGACCGCGAGCCGGGCCGCCACCCGGCACGCCATGACCGACCACATCAACGGCACCCCCGATACGCCGGCCCACGCCCGTCCGGTCAGGGAGACCACCCCATGAGCCCGCACAGCGCCCGGCCCGTGGACGAGTGGGCCGGCGCGGCCACGCAGTCGTTCGCCGACTTCGCCGACCGGGTCGACGGCGACGACGGCGTGCCGCTGCGCGCCCGGCAGTCCGGCGGCGTCGCCACCCTCACCCTGGACCGGCCGCACCGCCGCAACAGCCTGACCGCCGGGCTCTCCCGGCACCTGCTGCTGGGGCTGCTGTGCGCCGGCGACGACACCAGCGTGCGCGTCGTCGTCATCACCGGCAACGGCGGGGCCTTCTGCGCCGGAGACGACGTCGACAGCGTCCGGCGCTGGAGGCTCGGCGACCGCGCCGACGCCCCCTTCGACCCGCTCACCTCCGACGCGCACTACCTGCGCGTCTGCGAGGCGATGCTCCACCTGCCGAAGCCGGTCGTCGTCGCGCTGACCGGCGCCGCGGCGGGGGCGGGGGCCGAGATCGCCTGCGCGGCGGACTACCGGCTGGCGGACACCAACGCGGCGATCGGCAGCTGCCTGGCGGGTGTCGGGCACGTCGGCAACGTCGTGCTGATGTCGCGGCTCACCGGGCCGGCCCGGGCCACCGAGATCTACCTGACCGGACGGATGGTCGCGGGCGAGGAGGCGCTGCGGCTGGGCCTGTTCGACCGGCTGTGCGCGCCCGATGAGCTCGACGGTGAACTCGGCGCGCTCACCGCGGCGTTCGCGGCCCTGCCCACCGCCTCCGTCGGCCTCTTCAAGGAGCTGCGCGAACGCAGCTGGGGCCAGCCGGCGGAGTATGGGCTGCGGCTGCAGGACGCGTACCACCTGCGGACCCACGCCACCGTCGCCGACGCCGCCGAGGGCCTGGCCGCCTTCACCGAGAAGCGGCGGCCCCGCTTCACCGGCGCCTGACCCCCTGCCCGCCCGGCGGGCGGAAGGCCAGGCCGCCCACACCCCCGGAGCGATGTGAACACGCCCGCAACGTCCCCCGCCGACAGCGCCCCGGGCGACCGCCCGCCCGTCGTGGACGCCTGCTCGCTGGTCTACGACGACATCGGATGGCGCCTGTACCTCGCCCGCCTGGCACACAACGCCCCCGAGTACCTGGACGTCTTCTCCGGCGCCTTCTGCCGCACCTTCGGTGCCGCGCACCAGGACTACCGCGACGCGCTCGCCCGCCGCTGGCAGGACGCGGTCGACGTGCTGCTGCCGCCCGGGCGGCCGCGGTTCGACCTCGACGCCCATCTCGCCGCGCGGCAACGGCAGGGCGTGGTCGCCGAGTTCGCCATGGGATCGCAGGAGCTGCGCCCGGACGGGCGCACCGTCAACGCATGGCTCCTCGACACCACCGCCGCCGTACGCGACCGTGTTCACGTCTGGGCCGGCATCGGCCTGCGCGACCCGGCAGCGGCACTGAGGGAGCTGGAGCGGGCCGTCGCCGGGGGAGCGCGAGGGCTCTGCGTCATCCCGTTCCTGGACGGCACCGACCCGCTGGACCCGCGCTACGCCCCGGTGTTCGACGCCGCCGCCGCGCTGCGCCTGCCGGTGTGGCTCCACACCGGCCACCACTTCGCCGCACGGTACCCGACCGGCCTCGGCAGCTGGCGGACCGTCGAGACCCTCGCCTCCCGCCATCAGGACCTGCTGCTGGTCGCGGGCCACGCTGGCTGGCCCGACGTCCAGGACATGCTCCTCACCGCCGCCCGCCACCCGGGTGTGTACCTGGAGTTCTCCTCCCACCGCCCGCGCCGCATGCCCGCCCCGGGCTCCGGCTGGGCCCCGCTCCTGCACCACGCCACCAGCCTGGCCCGCCACCGGGTCCTGTTCGGCACGTCCACCTGGGTCAACCCCGTCCCCGTCGCGGTCCTCGCCGACGAACTCACCGCGCTCCGGCTGCCCTCCGACGTGACCGCGGCGTGGCTCCACGGCAACGCCCGAGCGCTGCTGGCCCGCAGCGAGGGCGAGGTCTGAGCCCCGGACGCGACCGCGCTCAGGCGGTCCAGCAGTACAGGCGGTGTCCCCGCCCGCCGATGCCGCGGGCGAGAGCGGCCAGGTCGCCCAGGATCAGGACCGCCGTCTCCGGGTCGATCACCTCGCCGTCCGCCGCCCGATCGAGGGACCGGGTGCGGCCGGCCTCGGCGATCCGGTCCGGGCCCGCGACGGCGAGCGCCTCCGTGAGAGCCGTCGACACCGCGAGCAGCAGGGGGCCTTCCCCGTCGTCGGGGCCGGCGACGACCTCGGGTTCACCGGCGGCGACGAGCTCCTCGAAACCGCGGCCGGTGAGGATGCCCTGCCACTCGACCAGTGCCTCGTCCGGGTCGAAGTTGCCGAAGTACGACGACTCGAAGACCCCTTCGGGGCCGCGCTCCACGACGGCGGCGGCCGCCTGGTGGTCCGGGGCGGCGAAGAACCTGACGATGACGCTCACGCCGGCATGGTGCCCGGAACCGGGGCTCCGGGTCCACTCGCGGGCCTGCCGGCCAAGTCCCGCCGCCGAGCGGGCCGGTGGGAGGACATCCGCGCGGTTGGGGGGTCCGTCGGGGGATAGACGTCCGCATCCTCGGGTAAGCAGGCTCGGGGGCCCGCAGCCGCGGGGGCCCGTCGGCGCACCTGGGTGCGCTGCCACGTCGGCACATGTAGGGATGGACACGGTGGCATCTGGAGTCGTGAAGTGGTTCAACGCCGAAAAGGGCTTCGGCTTCATCGCACAGGACGGGGGGCCGGACGTGTTCGCCCACTACTCCAACATCGTCGGTAACGGCTACCGCGAGCTCCAGGAAGGCGAGCAGGTCACCTTCGAGGTGACGCAGGGCCAGAAGGGCCCGCAGGCGGAGAACATCGTTCGCGGCTGATCCGCCCTCTGCTCGCGGGCCGTGCCCGTACGAGCGGGGCCGCCCTCCGCCGGGAGGACGGCCCCGCTCGTCGTGCTTCCGGCCGACACAGGGCGCTGGTGCCCGCGGGGTCGCGGTGACGAGAGCGCGCCTTGAGACACCCTTGACTGGCGCGTGAACTTCTTATGGTATTGGCGTTCTTGTCGAGACCCATGTGAAGGAGAGTCGTGAGACCCAGAGTCTTAACGACCGTCATCGCCGGCGCTCTCATACTCTGCAGCGCGGCCATCGCGCCCGTCGCCCAGGCCCGGGGCCCGATCCCGGCCGGCGGCGACGCGGACGAGGTCAAGGTGTTCCGCGCGGAAGTCACCAAGAGCCAGATCCCGTTGCTGCTCGAAGCGGGGCAGGACGGCCACGAACTGAGCGAGCAGGCGCCGGAGAGCGGCACCGCCACGGTCGAGGTCTACCTCACCGACCGGCAGGCCGCGCAGCTCGAGGAGAAGGGCGTGCCCCTCACCGAGCACGCCCTCGCCGCCAGGTCCGAGGCGCGCGTGCAGAGCGCGGCCGAAGGCGTGTTCCGGCCGTACAGCGGGGCGGGCGGCATCAAGGAGGAGATCCTGGCCGCGGGCCAGGCGAACCCCGGTCTGACCAAGGTCGTCTCCATCGGCAAGACGGTGCGCGGCCAGGACATCCTGGCGCTCAAGCTCACCAAGGACGCGAAGAGGTCCAAGGACGGCTCGAAGCCCTCCGTGCTGTACATGTCCAACCAGCACGCGCGGGAGTGGATCACGCCGGAGATGACCCGCCGGCTGATGCACTACTACCTGGACCACTACGCGACCGACGCGCGCATCAAGAAGCTCGTCGACTCCACCGAGCTGTGGTTCGTCGTCTCGGCCAACCCGGACGGCTACGACTACACCTTCCAGGACCCGGGCAAGCGCCTGTGGCGCAAGAACCTGCGGGACGTCAACAACGACGGCGTGATATCCGCCGGCGACGGCGTCGACCTCAACCGCAACTTCGGCTACAAGTGGGGCTACGACGACGAGGGCTCCTCGCCCAGCCCCGCCAGCGAGACCTACCGCGGCGCGAGTCCCGCCTCCGAGCCCGAGACGCGCGCGCTGGACGCCTTCGAGAAGCACGTCGACTTCACCTACGGCATCAACTACCACTCCGCCGCCGAACTGCTCCTGTACGGCGTCGGCTGGCAGGTGGCGACCGACACCCCCGACGACGTCCTGTACCGTTCGCTCGCCGGCACGCCGGACAACTCCGCCATCCCCGGCTACCACCCGCAGGTCTCCTCGGAGCTGTACACGACCAATGGCGAGGCCGACGGCCACGCCTCCAACGTCAACGGCATGGCGATGTTCACGCCCGAGATGTCGACCTGCCAGACCGCTTCCAACAGCGACCCGGACGACCAGTGGCGGGCGGCCGACTGCCAGTCCGTCTTCAACTTCCCGGACGACGAGACGCTGATCCAGCAGGAGTTCGAGAAGAACATCCCCTTCGCGCTCTCCGTCGCGGAGACCGCCTCCCACCCGGACACCCCGTCCTCCTCGGTGGGCCTGGACGCGGCCGACTTCACGCCGGCGACCTTCACCACGTCGTACTCCCGCGGCTCCGACCAGGAGGTCTCGGTCGTCGTCCGTGAGGCGCTGCGCGACAAGAGGCTCAACTACCGTGTCAACGGGGGCCCCGCGAAGGGTGAGGCCCTGCACTCCTGGAACGGCGGCGAGACCTACGGCGGCGAGGACAACCTCTACTTCGACGAGTACCGCGCCAAGGTGAGGGACGGCGACCCGGGCGACACGGTCGAGGTCTGGTACACCGGGGAGACCAAGAGCGGCGAGCGGGTCTCCAGCACGCACTTCAGCTACACCGTGGCCGACCGGCCCAAGGCGGATGTGCTGGTCGTCGCCGAGGAGGGCGCCGCGGCCACCCAGACCCAGGTCTACGTCGACGCGCTCAAGGCCAACGGCCAGAAGGCGGCGGTCTGGGACGTCGCCACGCAGGGCGTGCCCGACGCGCTCGGTGTCCTCGGGCACTTCCGCACGGTGGTGCACTACACCGGCGCGGCCGCGCCCCGCAACGCCACCCAGCTGCAGCTGCGCGCCTTTCTCAACGAGCGCGGCAAGGTGATCGAGGCGGGCGAGCAGGCCGGCGGGTCGGTCGACCTCGGTGGCGGCAACCTGTCCAACGACTTCAGCCAGTACTACCTGGGCGCCTACTCGCGCACGTCGACGGCCGGGCCCACCGCCTTCACCGGGTCCGGCGCGCTGGGCGGCGTCGGCGGTCCCCTCGGCGCCGCGCCGGGCAATCCGCTGGACCGGGCGGGCACGTACCGCGTCACCTCGGACAACCTCGCGCCCGAGGACTACCCGCAGTTCACGAGCGCGGGCGCGGGCAAGTTCGACGGGACCGCGCCTCCGAACGCGCCGTACGCGGGCTCCTTCATGGCCGCCGCCGTCCACGCCGACGACGCGTACAACCGGCTCACCCGCACCATCGACCTGACCGGGGTGAGCGCGGCCCAGGCGCCCGCGCTCCGCACCCGTCTACTGTGGAGCACCGAGCCGGGCTACGACAACGCGCTGCTGGAGATCCACACCGTCGGCGCGGACGACTGGACCACACTCCCGGAGACGGGCGGCGCCACCGGCACCGACGTGCCCGCGGAGTGCGAGGCCGGCTTCTACATCGACGAGCACCCGTGGCTGAAGCACTACCTGACCCCGGGGACCGACGGCTGCACCGCGACCGGCACCACCGGGCAGTGGAACAGCTTCACCGGCTCCTCCGCGGGCTGGCAGCCGGTGAACTTCGACCTCAGCGCCTACGCCGGCAAGACGGTCGAGGTCTCGCTCAGCTACGTCACCGACCCGAACTCCGGCGGCCAGGGTCTCCAGGTCGACGAGGCCTCGCTCGTCATCGGCGGCGCGGTCACCGAGACCGAGGGCTTCGAGACCTCGTTCGGCCCGTGGACCGTCGCGGGGCCGCCCCCGGGCAGTCCCGCCCTCGTCCACGACTGGGCGCGCACGGGTGCGCTGTTCCAGACGTACGGAGCGGTCACCACGGAGGACACCGTGCTGCTGGGCTTCGGCCTGGAGCACCTGGCCTCGGCGGCCGACCGCGCGGCACTGCTCGGAAAGGCACTCGGCGCGCTGCGTCGGTGAGGCGCACCGCACACTGATCGTCCGGCGGGCGGTCCGCATCCCTTACGGGGGCGGGCCGCCCGCCCCTTTTGTCCGTTGAGTGCGCATCTCGCAGGCGTGGGCACCGGTAACGCCGCGTCATGCCTGCCGGGCCGAGGGGTGGTCGGTGCCCTTGATGGCATTTAGGACATTTCGCTCAAAATAACGCGTATCGACGTGCGTTTCCAAACAACTTCTTGACACCCGGCGTCATCGCGGCCATGGTTCCTGACATCGCTCGTTTAAACCGGTTCAAACGCCAAGTGACGCAAGCGCTTCGCCGTTATTGCACCGTTATGCGAGCACAGAACGTGTTGCTTCCGGCGTCGAAGGTGCCGCCGGACGGCGTGCCTCGACGCGCGCCGCCCGACGGAGCCCACGATGCCGAGGTGGCGCCCGTCCGCAGCCGTCCCCGGAGAGTTCGCCATGGCCAGACGCCCCACCATCGCCGATGTCGCCGCGCTGGCCGGCGTGTCCAGGGCCACGGTCTCGTTCGTCCTCAACGACCGCCCCGGAGTGGCCGCCGCGACCCAGCAACGGGTCCGCGCGGCCGTCGAGAAGCTGGGCTGGACACCGAGCCGCAGCGCCCGCGCCCTGTCGACGGGCCGGGCCCGCGCGGTGGGCCTGGTGCTGACCCGTGAGCCGGACCTGATCGGCAGCGACCCCTTCTTCCCCGCCTTCATGGCGGGCATCGAGTCGGTGATAGCCGACTCCGGTGACGGACTGATGCTGCACGTCTGCCGGCCCGAGCGCGAAATGGACACCTACCGCCGCCTGGTGGACGACCAGCGCGTGGACGGGGTCTTCCTCACCGACCTCCGCGTGGACGATCCCCGGCCGGGGCTGTTGCGGGAACTGGGTCTGCCCGGCGTGGCCGTGGGGGCCGACGGCGGCATCGAGGGCCTGGCCACGGTGAACCTGGACGACCGTCCCGTGGTCGCCGGTGCCGTACGCCACCTGGTCGAGTTCGGTCACCGGAACATCGCCTACGTCGCCGGCCCCGAGGAGTACCTGCACGCCCAGCGGCGCCTGCGGGCCTGCCAGGACGCTCTCGCCGAGGCGGGCCTGCCCCCGTGCCCCGTGCTGCCCGGCGGGTTCACCGCCGAGGGCGGCGCGCTGGCGACGCAGGCGCTGATCTCACGCCCCGACCGGCCCACCGCCATCGTGTACGCCAACGACCTGTCGGCGACCGCGGGCATGGCGGTCGCGCAGGAGGCGGGCCTGAGACTGCCCGAGGACCTCTCCGTGGTCGGCTTCGACGACGTGCCGCTGGCCTCCTGGACCCGCCCCTCGCTCACCACCGGACGTGCCGACGCCGCCCGTTGGGGCCGTGCCGCCGCGCTGGCCCTGATCGAGACGATCGATACCGGCGCGACCCCGCATGTGGAACTGGAACCCGCGGCGCTCATGCTGCGCGGTTCCACGGGTCCGGCGCCCAGTGGGAGACCGCATCTCTGACCGCGCCCCGCGCGCCCCCGACGTTTTTCTCTCCTGAAGGCAGTCACCGTGGCCGGACGACGCCTCGGAACAGCCGTTTCATCCGCATTTGAGAAGATGGAGCACACCGCAATGAAGAAGACCCTCCTCGGAGTACTCTCCGCCGTGGCCCTGACCGTGCCGCTCGCCGCGTGCGGCAGCGGCGGCTCCGGCACCGGCGGCGGTCAGGACGCCCACGGGCCGATCACCGTCTGGTACTCCAACAACGCCCAGGAAGTCGCCTGGGGCAAGAGCATGGTCGCCGACTGGAACGCCGCCCACCCGAAGGAGAAGGTGAAGGCGCAGGAGATACCGGCGGGCAAGAGCTCCGAGGAGGTCATCGGCGCGGCCATCACGGCCGGCAACGCCCCGTGCCTGGTGCTGAACACCGCCCCCGCCGCGGTTCCCGGCTTCCAGAAGCAGGGCGGCCTGGTGGCCCTCGACGACTTCCCGGGTGCCGAGAAGTACCTCCAGGAGCGGACCGGCGAGCGGCTCTCCCAGTACGCCTCGCCCGACGGCAAGCACTACCAGATGCCCTGGAAGAGCAACCCCGTCATGATCTTCTACAACAAGCAGCTGTTCAAGAAGGCCGGCCTGGACCCCGAGCACCCCGAGCTCGCCACCTACCAGGACTTCCTGAACACCTCGCGCACCCTGGTCAAGAGCGGTGTGCACGCCGCCATCTGGCCCGCGCCCACCTCCGAGTTCTACCAGTCCTGGTTCGACTTCTACCCGCTGTTCGCGGCCCAGACCGGCAAGCAGCTCGTCGAGGACGGCAAGGCCCAGTTCAACTCGCCCGACGGCGTCAAGGCCGCCGAGTTCTGGAAGACCATGTACGCCGACCACCTGGCGCCCAACGAGCAGTACAACGGCGACTCCTTCGCCGACGGCAAGGCGGCCATGGCGATCGTCGGCCCGTGGGCGGTCTCCGTGTACGGCGACAAGGTCAAGTGGGGCGCCGTGCCGGTCCCCACCGCCACCGGCGCGGCCGCCAAGGGCACCTTCAGCGACGAGAAGTCGATCGGTATGTTCACCGCCTGCCAGAACAAGGGCACGGCCTGGGACGTCCTGAAGTTCGCCACCAGCAAGGAGCAGGACGGCAAGCTGCTGGAGGCCACCGGCCAGATGCCGATGCGTCACGACCTCGTCACCACGTACCCCGCGTACTTCGCCTCGCACCCCGAGTACAAGACCTTCGCCGAGCAGGCGGACCACACCGTCGAGGCCCCGAACGTCCCGAACTCCGTCGAGATCTGGCAGACCTTCCGCGACGCGTACACCAAGTCCGTCATCTTCGGGAAGGGCGATGTGAGCAGCGCCCTCAACGAGGCTGCGGGCAAGGTCGACGGCCTCGCGAAGCAGTGAGCCGACGCCATGTCCTCCACGCAGCATGACCTCGTCCGCCCCGGGCCGGCCCGGCCCGGGGCGCGCCCCCGGGCCGGCCGCGGGCCGCGCGCCGGCGGGCTGCGGTTCGCCGGCCGGCACCCGATCGGCATCGCCTTCGTCTCCCCGTACGTGCTCTACCTGGCCGCGATCTTCCTGTACCCGCTCGGCTTCGCGGTGTGGATGTCCTTCCACGACTACTTCTTCGCCGCGCCGGGCGCCCAGGTCGACCGCCCCTTCGTGGGGTTCGCCAACTACACCAGCGTCCTGACCGACCCGGCGGTGTGGCACTCCTTCCTCAACATCGCGATCTTCCTGGTCATCAACGTGCCGCTGACGGTGGGGGCGTCCCTGGTGCTCGCCACCGCCCTCAACTCCAAGCTGCGCGGGCGCGCGTTCTTCCGCACCGCCTACTACGTGCCGTACATCACCGCCAGCGTCGCGGTCGTCGGCGTGTGGCTGTTCCTGTTCAACTCCAACGGACTGGTGAACCAGGCGCTCGGACCGCTGGCCCCCAGCCCGTCGTGGCTGGTCAACTCGCACCTGGCGATGCCGACGATCGCGGTGTTCGTCGCCTGGAAGCAACTGGGCTTCTTCATCGTGCTCTACCTGTCGGCGCTGCAGAACGTGCCCGGCGAGCTCTACGAGTCGGCCTCGCTCGACGGCGCCGGCAAGGTGCGGATGTTCTGGTCGATCACCGTCCCGGCGGTGCGCACCGCGACGCTGCTGGTGCTGGTCATGGCGACGGTGACGGGCGCGAACCTGTTCACCGAGCCGTATCTGCTGACCAGCGGCGGCGGTCCGGACGGCGCGACCACCTCGCCCGTACTGCTGATGTACCAGCGCGGTCTGCAGCAGGGCCACCCGGACGAGGCCGCGGCGATCGGCGTGATCCTGGTGGTGCTGATCACCGCCGTCTCCCTGGTCTACCGCCGCGTGCTGGAGAGGGACTGACATGGCCGACGCCCACGCCCCCACCTTGATGCACGCTCCGGTGCGTCACACGCCGCACCGGCACACGCACACCCGCGCGCGCCGCATCCTGTCGCGCCTGGCGCTCCTCCTCGGGGCGTTCGCCTTCCTCTTCCCCTTCTACTACATGCTCATCGGCTCCCTCCAGCGTGAGCCCGACAGCAGCCCGGCCGGGGCGTTCCCCCGCCCGGGGAACCTGTCCCTGCACAACTACTCCGAGATCAACTCGGCGATCTCGCTGGGCCGCTCCCTGGTCAACTCCGGGATCTTCACCGGCGGCGTCATCATCTGCACCACCGTCTTCGGCCTGCTGGCGGGATACGCCCTGGCCCGGCTGCACTTCCGGGGCAAGGGGACCACCTTCGCCATGGTGCTGCTGGTGCAGGTCGTCCCGTTCCAGCTGCTCATGATCCCGCTGTACGTGCTGATCGTGCGGGACTACGGCCTGGCGGACTCCTACCTCGGCATGATCCTGCCGTTCGCCATCAACACCAGCGCGGTGTTCATCTTCCGGCAGTTCTTCCTGCAACTGCCGCAGGCGATGTTCGAGGCCGCCCGCATCGACGGCGCCAGCGAACTGCAGATCCTGCTCCGCATCGCGATCCCGCTGTGCAAGCCGGCGATCGCCTCGGTGGTGCTGCTCAGCTTCACCGGGCCGTGGAACGAGTTCCTCTGGCCGTTCCTGGTCACCAAGGAGCAGAGCATGCAGCCGCTGGCGGTGTCCCTGGCCAACTACATCAGCACCGTCTCCTCCGCCGCCGCCAACCCGTTCGGCGCGATCCTGGCCGGCGCCTGCGTGCTGGCCGCGCCCGCGGTGGCCCTCTACCTCGTCTTCCAGAGCCGCTTCACCTCCACCGACATCGACTCCGCCACGAAGGGCTGAACCCCTGTGAACGACCGCACCACCGGCACCACCTCCGTCCCCTACCGCCTCACCCGCGTCGGCGTCGTGATGTCCCCGCTGCCCGGCGAGGCCACCGAGGCCGAGGGCGTGCTCAACCCGGCCTCCGGCCGTACCCCCGACGGCACCCTGCACCTGCTGCCCCGCCTCGTCGCGGAGGGCAACATCTCCCGCGTCGGCCTCGCCGAGGTCGTACTGGAGGACGGCGTGCCCACCGGCGTCGAGCGCCGCGGCGTCGTCCTCGCCCCCGACGCGGGCTGGGAGCGCGGCAAGAACAACGCGGGCGTCGAGGACCCCCGCACCACCTGGATCGAGGCCCTCGGCCTGCACGTCATGTCCTACGTCGCCTACGGCCCGCTCGGCCCCAAGCCGGCGCTGGCCGTCTCGAAGGACCTGGTCACCTGGGAGCGCCTCGGCCCGATCCAGTTCGCCTACCAGGCCGACCTCGACACCGACCTCAACCTCTTCCCGAACAAGGACGTCGTGCACTTCCCCGAGCCCGTGCCGGGCCCGGACGGCGAGCCCGCCTTCGCGATGCTGCACCGCCCGATGTGGGACCTCGGCTGGTTCCGGCCCGGCGAGGGCGTGCACCTGCCCGCCGGCGTGACCGACGAGCGCCCCGGCATCTGGATCTCCTACGTGCCCGTCGCCGAGGTCGAGAAGGACCTCAGCGCCCTGGCCCGCCCCCGCGACCACCGCCTGGTGGCCCTGTCCGAGCACCCCTGGGAGGAGCTGAAGATCGGCGCCGGTCCGGCCCCGATCCGGGTCGAGGAGGGCTGGCTGCTCATCCACCACGGCGTGTCCGGCAGCATCGACGACCCGTTCGCCCAGCAGCAGAAGGTCAGCTACGCCGCGGGCGCGATGATCCTCGACCCGCAGGACCCGGCGCGCATCCTGGCCCGCACCGACGAGCCGCTGATGGCGCCGGAGACCGAGGAGGAGCGCTCCGGCACCGTGCCCAACGTGGTGTTCCCGACCGCCATCGAGGAGATCGACGGCGTCCGCTACGTGTTCTACGGCATGGCCGACGCCCACATCGGCGTCGCCCGTCTGGACCGCGTGCAGTGACCGCCCTCGGTGTCGGCCTCGCCGGCTGCGGCGCCTTCGGCGCCTACCTGCTGGACGCGATCGCCGGCCTTCCGGACGTACGGATCGTGGCGTGCGCCGATGCCGACCGCGACCGTGCCGCCGCCCTCGCGCGGCGGCACGGAGCCGCCGTCTGCCCCGACGCGGACGCACTGGCGGCGTTCCCCGGAGTGGACGTGGTGGCACTGGCCACCCCGCCCGTCACGCACGCCGACCTGGCGGTCGGCGCGCTGCGTGCCGGACGGCACGTCTTCAGCGAGAAGCCGATGGCCACCACCCTCGACGACGCGCTGCGCGTGGAGGCGGAGGCCGGCCGTTCCGCCGGTGTGCTCGTCGTCGACCACGTCCTGCGCTACAACCCCGTGCTGCGCGTGCTGGAGCGGCTGCGCGGGGAAGGGCTGCTGGACCCGCTGGTGCGGTTCGCCTTCGAGAACGACGCCGCCGACGAGGCACTGGACCCCGGCCACTGGTTCTGGGACCCCGCGCACAGCGGCGGCATCCACATCGAGCACGGCGTGCACTTCTTCGACGCCGCCCGCGCCCTCATGGGGAGCGACCCCGTCGCCGTCCAGGGCACGGCCGTCCGCAGGGACGGCGGTGATCCGGCGGGCGTCGTCGACATCGTGGTCGCCACCGCCACGCACCCCGGCGGCGCCGTGGCCACCCACACCCACTCCTTCACCCACGCCCACCGTGCGGAACGCCAGTTGATGCGCCTGGACTACGGCTTCGCCGAGGCCCGCGTCACCGGCTGGATCCCGACCTACGCCACGATCACCGCCTGGACGGACGAGGACGGAGCCCGCCGCTGGGAGCGACTCCCCGGCCGCGCCGCCGACCTGCTGGCCGTCCCCGGCCTGCGGCCGCACGGCGAGGAGCGGATCGCCGTCTTCGTGGAGCGCGACGCGGGCTCCGCCGGGCCCGCGCGGGGCCGCGGCGTGGTGCGTACCGTGCCCCACCGGGTGACCTGCGTGGTCGACCTGGGCGGCGAGGCCCGCAAGCAGCATGTGTACGCCGAGAGCGTGCGCGCGGCCTTCGCCGACCTGGTGCGCTGCGCGACCGACGGCGGCACGCCCGTGGCGGACGCCGCGTCCGGCCGGTCCGCGGTCGCCGTCGCGGAGGCGGCCACGCGGTCCGCGGAGACCGGCCGCACCGTGCTTGTCCCCGCTCCGCCGACCTTCGAGAGGACCCTGTGAGCACCCCGGAACCGGAGTCCGGCACGCCCTGGTGGCGCGACGCGGTCTGCTACGAGATCTACCCGCGCTCCTTCGCCGACGGCAACGGCGACGGCGTCGGCGACCTCCCCGGCGTCACCGCGCGGCTGGACCACCTGAGCCGGCTCGGCGTGGACGCGGTGTGGATCACCCCGTTCTACCCGTCGCCGCTGGCCGACGGCGGCTACGACATCGCCGACCACACCGCCGTCGCCCCCGACCTCGGCACCGAGGCCGACTTCGGCGCGTTCGTGGCCCGCGCCCACGCCCTGGGCCTGCGCGTCCTCATCGACCTCGTCCCCAACCACACCTCGGACACCCATCCCTGGTTCCGCGAGGCGCTGGCCTCCGCGCCGGGCTCCGCGGCCAGAAGCCGCTACCTCTTCCGCCCCGGACGCGGCGCGCACGGCGAACTGCCGCCCAACGACTGGCAGTCCGCGTTCGGCGGCCCCGCGTGGACCCGCGTCCCCGCACCGGACGGCGGCACGGGGGAGTGGTACCTGCACCTGCACGCGCCCGAGCAGCCCGACCTCGACTGGCGGCACCCCGAGGTCGTCGCCGACTTCGAGCGGATCCTGCGGCACTGGCTGGACCGGGGCGTCGACGGCTTCCGCGTGGACGTCGCCCACACCCTTTTCAAGGCCCCCGGCCTCCCCGACGCCGGACCCGGCCAGCACCAGGACATCCTGCGCAACCACCTGATGCCGTACTACGACCAGGAGGAACTGCACCCGCTGTTCCGCACCTGGCGGCGGCTCCTGGACACCCACCCGGCGCCGCCCGGGGCGGTCCCGCCCGGGCAGCGCGTGATGGTCGCAGAGGCCGCCGTCTTCGACCCCGCCCGGCTGGCCCGCTACGTCAGCCCCGGCGAGATGCAGCAGGCCTTCAACTTCGCCTTCCTCGAGAGCCCTTGGGACGGGACGGAGATGCGCGGGGTCATCGAGCGCTCGGTGGCGTCCATGCGCGCCGTCGGGGCCCCGGTCACCTGGGTCGCCTCCAGCCACGACGCCGTCCGGCCCGTCACCCGCTACGGCGGCGGCCCCCTCGGGCTGCGCCGGGCCAGGGCCGCGGCGCTGCTGATGCTCGCGCTGCCCGGAGCCGCCTACCTCTACCAGGGCGAGGAACTGGGCCTGCCGCAGGCCGACATACCGGACGACCGGCTCCGCGACCCGCTCTGGGAGCGGTCCGGCCACCGCGAACGCGGCCGCGACGGCTGCCGCGTGCCCCTGCCCTGGGAAGGGACGGCCGCGCCCTACGGGTTCAGCACCGCCCCCGCGGACGACTGCTGGTTCCCGCAACCCGGCGACTGGGCGGACCTCACCGTCCGTGCCCAGGAGGACGACCCGGCCTCGATGCTCGCCCTCTACCGCGCCGCGCTGCGCCTGCGGCACGCCGCGCCCGCCCCGGTGGCCGCTGCCCCCGAGGTCGAGGGCCCGGCGGACGGCTCCTGGCTCGCCTTCGACCGCGGACCCGGACTGCGCTGCCTGACCAACTTCGGCCCCGACCCTGTTCCCCTCGCGGCCGGGGACGAGGTCCTGCTGGCCAGCGCCCCGCTGGAAGGCCCCGCGGTGCCCGCGGACACCACGGTCTGGCTGCGCCGGCCGTCCTGAGGGGCGGCGGTGGTCGCGGAGGTGAACGATCCGCCGCAGCGGTGGGCGGGCCGGCGCTCCGTCCGCCGCCGGACGACGTCGAAGGGCGGTTCGCCCGCCCGCTCAGCCGTCCTGCTGGGCCACGACGAGGGCGTCTCCGGTCTCCGTCCGGTAGTACAGCACGGACCGGCCGGCGCGCCTGCGCCGAACCAGACGGGCGTCGAGCAGCACCTTCAGATGGCGCCCCACCGACCCCAGGCCCTGGCCGGTGAGGGCGACCAGCTGCGTCGTGCTCTTCGGAGTGCCGAGGAGTACGAGGACCGCCGCCCGCCCGGGACCGAGCAGCGCGCCCAGCGCCTCGGGGACCCGCGGCCGCCGGCCCGCCTCCGCCAGGGCCCCCGAGCACGGGTACACCACGGCGTACCGCCGCGGCTCGTCCCACGAGACCCAGCCCGCGGCGGGGGTGACGGGCACGAACATCAGCCGGGCGCCTGACAGGTCGCGCGGGGGGTAGTCGCGGGTGTTGACCTGCAAGCGGCCGTCGCCGAGCCAGCGCATGCCCGGACGGATCTCGTCCAGCGCCGCGGCCCAGCCGCCGCGGCTCAACTGCGCGGTGCGCGCCACGATGTCCGCCTCGATGACGCGCCGGCGCCGCTGCCAGTCCGGCAGGACGGAGCGCGTCCACACCCACGTGACGATCTCCGCGGCGCGCTCCGGCAGATCCGGCCGGCGCAGCGACGGGGGGAGCGGGCCGTCCGCCGACACCGCGAGATGCGCGAGGGCGAGGTCCGGCGGGGTGTCCCGGATCCGGGACAGTTCCTCCTCGAACCCGGGGTTGCCCTCACCGGCGGGCGTGGGGGTCAGGAAGTCGGCGTTCCAGGCGCGTCCGAGCGCGGTGCGCACGAGCAGCGCGGTCACCGGGTCGCCGGCCAGCCGCTCCCGGTACGCGGGCAGATGGGCGTCCAGCCAGGCCCGTTCGCCGGGGTGGGCGGGGGTGCCCCGGTCGAGGAGTTTCAGGCTCGCGACGGCTTCCGCCAGGGGCGAGACGACGAACCGGCTGCCCACCAGCGTCTCGGTGTTCACCAGCCACCAGCCCACCGCGTACCTCCCGTCGTTTCGCGTCCGCGCGAAACATTAAACGCCCGGCGAGCCGCCATCGAGACTCCGTGTCATGCGCACCTACCAAGGCCTCTTCCGCACACCGGAGTTCACGCCGCTGTTCCTCATCGCCACCGCCCAGGTGGCGGCGCAGACGGTGGGCGGGCTGGCCCTGAGCACCCTCGTCTACGACGCCACCGGCTCGCCGCTGCTCTCCGCCGTCGCCATGTTCGGTCCGTCCCTCGCGCAGGTGGTCGGGGCGACGCTGCTGCTGTCCGCGGCGGACCGCCTGCCGCCGCGGGCCGCGTTGAGCGCGGTGTCCCTGTTCTTCGCCCTGGGCACAGGCGCCCTGGCCGTCCCCGGGCTGCCCCTGTGGGCCGTCTTCGCCATCCTGTGCGCCGAGGGCCTGGTGGCCTCCGTGGGCGGCGGGGTCCGGTACGGCCTGCTCCACCAGATCCTCCCGAAGGGCGGCTTCCTGCTGGGCCGTTCGGTACTCAACATGTCGACCGGCACCATGCAGATCTGCGGCTTCGCCGTCGGCGGCCTCCTGCTCTCCGCCCTGTCACCGCGCGGAGTCCTGCTCGTCGGCGCCGCCCTGTACCTCACGGCGGCGGCCGCCGCCCGGCTCGGCATCGGCGCGAGACCGCCGCGCGCGGTCGGGCGCCCGTCGCCCGCGGAGACCTGGCGGACGAACGTCCTGCTCTGGTCCGCCCGGCCCCGCCGCACCGTGTACCTCGCCCTCTGGGTGCCCAACGGCCTCATCGTCGGCTGCGAGTCGCTCTTCGTGCCGTACACGCCCGCGCACGCGGGGGCGCTGCTGGCCTCCGCCGCCTGCGGCATGCTCGTGGGCGACACACTGGCGGGCCGGTTCCTTCCGCCGCGATGGCGCGAGCGGGCGGGCGCGGTGCTCCGGCTCCTCCTCGCCGCCCCCTACCTGCTCTTCGCCCTGCACCCCGGGCTGCCCCTCGCGGCCGGCGTCGTCGCCCTCGCCTCGGTCGGCTACGCGGCGAGCCTGGTGCTCCAGGAACGCCTGATGTCGCTCACCCCTGACGAACTCAGCGGCCACGCCCTCGGCCTGCACTCCTCCGGCATGCTCGCCTGGCAGGGCCTCGGCGCCGTCCTCGCCGGCACCGTCGCCCAGCACACCTCCCCGGCCACCGCGATGACCGCACTGGCCGTCGCCTCCGTCACCGTCACCCTCCTCCTGGCCCCCGGCCTCCGCCCGGTCCCGGCGCCCGTCCACCCCGCCGTCACGTGAAGCGCGGCAATTAACCGCTCAGGCCGCGCGTCGCCTTCACCGGCCCGGGCCGCGTGTGTTTTTATCGCGAAAGCGAAGGCAATGACGATGGCAATGAGCCGACACACTCGCCGTCATCGCTCCGCGGTGGCGCATGCGCAAGGCCGTGTCGGTCCGCAAATCCCGCTCGGCGAGCAGACCCCATGGGGAGACGTGGCAGAAGGCTGATCGGGTGCCGGCCCCGGCGGCGGCGCACTCACGTGGTCCTCATCTTCCCCTTCAACCCCTGACCACTCGGACACCTATTCCACGGAGTCTGCTTTTCATGAAAGACGGCGACGACCACGCACCTGCGGGACCGCCACGCGGGAACGTGACCAGGCGACGCATTCTTCAAGGGACAGCGGGCGTCGGTGCCGCACTGGCATCCGCCGGCATCTACGAGATGATCGACACCCTCGCAAAACCCCCCTCCCGGCCCGTTGCCGCCGACAGTTCGCCCCTCCAGGAGCAGTACATCCTGCAGAACGAGCAGGTGGTCATGGTCGATGGTTCGGGCGTGAAGAGCCGCAGGGGTACGATCGCGGTGCGGGTACCGGCCCTGCACAATCATGTCATCACCGCAAGGCTGAATGTGCCGGGGAACGCCAAGGCGTTGCAGGAGGCGCAGCACCACTTCGAGTCCGTCCTCTTGGATGTGGAACGCAAACTCCCGGCCACTCCGACGGGAGTGGCTACCACGGTGGCCTGGGGACTTCCCTACTTCCACCACTACGTTCCCACCCTGGGTAAGGCGTCGGGATTCTTCAAGGCGGGAACACGCTACCCGGCGTATCTGCCGGTCGATGTGACGACCTCCAAGAAGGAGGGCCGTACCGTGTACGCGCTGCAGGAGGCCAGGACGTTCCCCAGCGACCAGTCCCCGCCGGGCTTCGGGCCGGTCCGCTTGGAACAGAATGACGTGGCCGTGCTCCTCCGCAGTGACTCGCTCGCCCATATCAAGGCAGCACAGGAAGCCCTTTTCGGGCCTGGAAGCAGCCGGGCGGGCAGCCTGTTCAAGGTGACGAGTATCCGCCGGGGCTTCTCCGGGGGCGGTTTCTACGGGCAACAGGGCCTGCCGAGCAAACTGGCGCTGGCAGCCGGTATCCCCGGTGCGGAGTCGATTCCTCGACAGGCGCAGGGCTTCCTCGGCTTCGCCACCACTTTGGACTCGAATATGGGCCCCGGCGTCATCGCCAATCTGGAGACCCTCCCCGGCCTCACGGATCAGTGGCCCAATGGTTACTTCAAACAGGGGACCACCATGCATCTCTCGCACCTGTTCCAAGATCTGGTGACGTGGTACGAGAAGAACTTCCCCCAGTACGCGGATCGCGTCCAGGCGATGCTTCACCCCGGCCTCTCGCCCGCGCCCGCGCCGGGTACGTTCGCCCTCCAACCGCCGGGTCAAAGCAAAGCCCAAGTGGCGGAAGGGGTCCGGAGGTACCACGCCTACGGTCACACGGGGAGCATGTCGGAGGTGGACAGCACCACGTCGCCGATGACCGGCAACTACGGGAAGGACTACCCCTCGGGGACCACCATCCCCGTGCGCGGCGATTTCGATACGCTGGACAATCCGTTCCACTACACGTCCGATCCGGCGGCGGACCATTACAGCAAGACACCGGCGGCCGGGTTGCACTTCATCCAGTTCCAGCCGACGACGGCAATTTTCAATCTCGTCCGGCTCTCGATGGACGGCCACTATCCCGACAGGACACTCCCCGTCGCACCGCGCAGCCCCCACGCCGGCATCAACTCGGTCCTGCACACGACCCACCGGCAGAACTACCTCGTTCCACCACGTCGCCATCGCTCCTTCCCCCTTGCCGAGTTCCTTGTCTGACACCGGCCGTGGGTCGCGCCCCCGGCCTGCCGCAGGCCGGCCATGTCGGACACGGGCGCCTGTTCACCTGCGCATCGGAGTCGAAAACGCCTGGCACGTCCGTGCGAGGAGCGCTAGGCTCCCCGCGATGACGACTCACTCCTCGTACAGATCGGGGGTCCCGTCCGCGCAAGGTGAGTGCTGATGCTCACTCAGAACGCGTACGGGGATTCCCGACTTTCCCTGTGGCTGCGCGTACGCGAGTACGCCGTGCCCCCCTCGATGATCGAGACCGCGACCGTCCGCCGCCGAGCGGGGGACTGGGCGGGCGCGTGCGCCGCCGCGGGTGTCGACGCCGACCTCGATCTGCGTGCGCTGGCGCGCACTCACGGTGCGCGGCTCGCGGCCCGGGTCCGGGCGGATCTGCGCCAACTGGCTCCCGATCTGCTGCGCTGGCACATGCCGAGGGTCGCGCCCGACGGGCTGTTGCGGCCCGGGCTGACGATCGCCCTGGCCCGGTACCAGGACGACGGGCGTTCCGTGCACCTCGTGGTGCGGACCCCTCCGGCCTGGGCCGATGCCGGCCAGCGCATCAGCCTCGCCCTGTGGGACGGAACGCCGGCCGCGGCGGGCGCCCACCCCCACCCCCGTCCGCACCGCCGGTTCCGTCTCGACCTGCACCGGCACCTGTGGGACGCCCGTAGGGCGGCCGAGTTGCGCACCCGGTCGGGCGCCGACCGACCACCCGCTGACGGCCCGCCCCCTGCCGACCCACGCTGGGCCGTCGACCGATGGTCCGCCGAGGCGGAGATCGTGCTCCGCGCCGAAGGGCGGCGCGGCGGCACCGTCCTGGTCCGACTGGGCACGCGGGACCGGACGCTGGTGCACGTGGCCGACCCGGCCGCGACCGGGGACGGAAGCGCCCACCGGCTGCCGGTGCTGCCCGACGCGGCGACCTGGGTGCTGCCCGACCTGGAGCTGCTGCGCGCCGGCGCGCTCACGGCCGGCCGGCTGCACCCGCTGGTCGCCGCGGCCCTCGTGCCGGGTCACGCGCCGTCCGCGTCCCGCCGACTCCCGGACCCGGCAGGCCGACCGCCCATGGTGGAGTGCCGCGGTGCCCGGCACCGGATCGGTCAGGTCGACGGGGTCCTCGTCCCGCTGGACCACGGTCAGGACGAGATCCGCAGGGAGGAACTGCTGGCCGCGCTGACCGGCACCCCCCTTCCCTGCCTTCAGGCGATCGACGAGGCGCACCGCCGGCCGGACTGCCTCCCGGGCGTCCGCGAGCGCCTGGACCACGGCGACACCGCCGGTGCCCTGGCGGTCGTCGAGGGCCTGCTCGGTCCCGAGGCCGTGCTGCGGGACGGCCCGCTGCGGGACGCACTGGAGACGGCCGCGGAACGGCGGATCGCCCACGGGCTGTTCCGCGCGGGCCTCGCCGACCCCGGACCCCGCCGCGCCCCGGACCAGCGCCGTCCCCGCGACCGCCGCTCCCGCCCCCGGGCCGCGACCTTCCGCTGACCCGGTTCACGGACTGCCCGTCCTTCCACCACCCTTCACGAATCCAAAGGTGATCACCCATGCCCGCCACCGCCCTGCCGCCCGCGCCCGACATGCCCGCCGGTCCGGACGGCCCCGCCCGACTCGACGTCGCCGGCGCGCTGCTGGACCTGCTGCGCGACACGACCACGGAACCGCGGCCCGACCCGCAGCTGGAGGCGCTGACCCTGGCCGTGGCCGCCGACCTGCCCGTACTGCTCTGGGGCGAACCCGGCATCGGCAAGAGCGCGGCCCTGACGCAGCTCGCCGCCGCGCTGGACCTCCCGTTGACCACGGTGATCGCCAGCGTGCACGAACCGTCCGACTTCTCCGGCCTGCCCGTCGTCGGCGATGATCCCGCTGCGGACGGTGTCCCGATGGCGCCGCCGGACTGGGCCGTGCGCCTGGTGCGGGCCGGCCGGGGCCTGCTGTTCCTCGACGAACTGTCCACCGCGCCGCCGGCCGTCCAGGCCGCCCTGCTCCGCCTCGTACTGGAGCGGCGGATCGGCGCGCTCCAACTGCCTCCGGGCGTACGGATCGTGGCCGCAGCAAATCCGCGCTCTTCGGCGGCCGACGGCTGGGAACTGAGCCCACCCCTGGCCAACCGGTTCGTTCATCTGCAGTGGACCCACGACCCCGAGGTCGTGGTCCGCGGACTCGGCGGGACGTGGCCCCGGGCGGCCCTGCCGCGGCTGGACCCGCGACGGCTGCCCGAGGCCGTGGACTTCGCCCGGCGCGCGGTGTGCGGGCTGCTGGCCGTACGCCCCGGTCTCGTGCACAAGCTGCCCACCAACGAGACGCGCCGGGGCGGCGCCTGGCCGTCCCCCCGCAGCTGGGAGATGACCTTGCACCTCACCGCCTTCGCGACCGCCGCGGGATCCTCCCGGGACGTGCTGTCCCTCCTGGTCAGGGGAACGGTGGGGGACGGGCCCGGCCTGGAGCTGCTGGCGAGCCTGGACCGGATGGACCTCCCCGACCCCGAGGACCTGCTCGCCGATCCCGCGGCGGCCGTCCTGCCCGAACGGGGCGATCTGCGCCAGGCCGTGCTCGACGGCGTGGTGGACGCCGTCCGCAGGCGACCCGAGAAGTCCCGCTGGGACGCGGCGTGGGCGCTCCTGGTCCTGGCGCTGGAGACCGGGGCCCCGGACCTGGTGGTCGTCCCCGCGACCACCCTCGCCGCGCTGCGCCGGCAGGACTGGGACGTGCCCGCCGCCATCGAACGACTCGCCGGAACGGTGACGTTGTCCCGCCGGGCCGACCAGGCCGCCGTCCGTGCCGCGCGGGCCGAGAAGGCGGCCCGATGAGGCGCGACGCGCCGGGGCCGGCCCCCGCACCCACGCCCGAACCGGCACCCGCCACTCCCGCGGCCCTGGACCGCGAGAAGCTCTTCGCCGCCCGGCTGCACGCCGCCCGTGCCCGGCCCTACCTGGCGACGGCGCTGTTCGCCCTGCACACCGTGGAGTCCCGGCGAGTGCCGACGATGGCCGTCGACCGGTACTGGCGGTGCTACGTCTCGCCCGCGTTCGTCGACCGGACCCTGGTGGAGGAACTGGCCGGGGTATGGGTGCACGAAGTCTCCCATCTGCTGCGCGACCACCACGGGCGCGGCGATCGCGTCGCGAGGGAGCGCGGCCTGACCGGTCCGGGCGAACGGCTGCGGATGAACATCGCGGCCGATTGCGAGATCAACGACGACATCTACGGCGACGGCCTGGTGCGGCCCGAAGGCGCCGTCGTGCCGGCGTCGTTGGGCCTGCCCGCGGGCCTCCTCATGGAGGACTACCTGCGCAGGTTCGGACTCGTCCCGCTCACTCAGAGCATCGCCTGGCTGGACTGCGGCAGCGGCGCCGACGGCCTCGACCGCGCTTGGGACCTGGGTCCCGAGGGCGCGGACGGCCTCAGCGAACAGGAACGGGACGCCGTGCGGTTCCGCGTCGCGCAGGGCATCACCGGCCTGCCGGGGAGCGCCCCCAGTGGGTGGCGGCGGTGGGCGGAGGACGCCTTCCACCCGCCGCAGCCGTGGCGGGAGTTGCTGGGCGCCGCCGTCCGCTCGGCGGCCTCCGGCCCCGGGGTGGGGGAGGACTACAGCTACGGTCGCCCGTCCCGCCGCTCCGCCGGTGTCCCCGGGGTCGTCCTGCCGAGCCTGCGGCGCAGGCCGCCACGGGTCTGCGTCGTCATCGACACCTCCGGCTCGGTCAGCGACACCGAACTCGGCAGCGCCCTCCTCGAGGTCGCCGCCATCTCCCGTGCCGTGGGCGGCCGTCGGGACATGGTCACCGTCGTGCCGTGCGACGCGTCGGCCCGCATCGTGCACCCGTTGTGCCGCGGCGAGGGCATTCCCCTGGTGGGCGGTGGGGGCACGGACCTGCGGACCGGTTTCGCCACGGCGCTCCGCACGCGGCCCCACCCCGATGTCGTCGTGGTTCTGACGGACGGTCAGACCCCGTGGCCGGCAACGAGCCCGGCCTGCCGCACCGTGGTGGGACTGTTCCCCCGGCGGCACTCGTCCGTGAACGAGGACGATCCGGACTACGTGCCGGACACGCCGCCGGACTGGGCGCGCGTGGTGGAGATCGGATAGCCCGGCCACCGGGGTCCGTCCGGCAGGACCGCGGGGTCGGGAGTTCTCCCCATGCCCGCGGGCCCGCGGCAGGAGTGCCGGTGCACGCGACCGGCGGCAAGATACGCAATCCTCCCGATGGCCGCGGCCCCCCGTCCTGACAGCATCGGTCCCCGAACGTGATCGGTGGTCCACCGGGCCGGTCCGCGACCGGACCGTGCCGCCGGGCCGAGGCAAGCATGCGAGGGGTTCATCGTGGCAACCGTACGAAGCGCTGACACCGTTTGGGACGGCGACCTTCTGGAGGGCAGCGGAGTCGTCACCTTCGACTCCTCGGACCTGGGTGCGCAGCCGGTGTCGTGGCCTGCGCGTGCCGGGGAGGCCGACGGCCGGACCAGCCCGGAAGAGCTCCTCGCCGCCGCGCACTCCAGCTGCTTCTCGATGGCGCTCTCCCACGGTCTGTCGGGTGCCGGTACCCCTCCCACCCGGCTGGTCACCTCCGCCGACGTGACCTTCCGGCCGGGGACGGGCATCACGGGTGTCCACCTGAGCGTCGAGGGTGTCGTCGAGGGCATCGGCAACGACGCGTTCGTGGCCGCCGCCGAGGAAGCCAAGGAGAACTGCCCCGTCAGCCAGGCGCTCGCCGGTACGGCGATCACGCTGTCGGCCCGGCTGGTCTGACCGGCCGCGGTCGTCGCGGCATCCACAACGTGAGAACGGGGTTCGAGTGAGTCCGGCAGTGAACGAGCCGATGGCCGATGTACGGGACATGTACATGGCCCACACCATGATGCGGCGGGAGTTCCGGCTGCTTCCGCAGCTCGTGCGGGACGTCGCGCCGGGGGACACCGGGCGCGCCGAGGTCGTCGCGGCTCACGCCGACAAGGTCTGCCTGATCCTGCACCTCCACCACGAGGGCGAGGACGCGATCGTGTGGCCGCGCCTCCTCGAGCGGGGCGGGGAGGAGACGGCGGCGATCGTGCCCACGATGGAGGGGCAGCATCATGTGATCGAGAGCGCCCTCCACGAGGCGACGGAGCTCCTGTCGCCCTGGCGTACGACGGCTCACGGCGGCGAGGAGCTCGCTGACGCACTCGACCGGCTGCTCACCGCGTTGCTGGAGCACATGGCGCTGGAGGAGAAGGAGATCCTGCCGCTGGCGGAGAAGTACATCACCGCCGCGGAGTGGCAGCTCCTCGGGGAGCACGGCATGGCCGGGAGCCCGAAGAAGGTCCTGCCGCTCGCCTTCGGCATGGTGATGTACGAGGGCGATCCCGAGGTGGTCAACGCGGTGCTCGCGCACGCCCCGTTCGCCGCCCGCCTGATCATGCCGATCATCGGGCCCCGGCTGTACGCGAGCCACGCCAGGCGTGTGTACGGCACGTCCACCCCGCCGCGCGTGGGTACGTGACCGGCGCCCCGGCGCGGCCCTGGCCGCTGCGGGAACGGGCGGACGCAGCGCGCAACCGCGCCGCGATCCTCGAAGCGGCGGCCGGGCTGTTCGCCGAGCGCGGGATGGACGGCGTGACCATGGAGCAGGTGGCGGCGGCCGCGGGGGTCGGGAAGGGAACCGTGTTCCGCCGCTTCGGCGACAGGGCGGGGCTGGCCGCGGCCCTGCTGGCCGAGCGGGAGCACGACCTGCGGGAGGCCGTCACGCACGGGCCGCCACCGCTGGGCCCCGGGGCGCCGGCCGGCGACCGCCTCGCCGCGTTCGTCGACGCCTATGTCGATCACTTGATGCGGCACCTCGCCCTGGTGCGCGCGTACGAGACCGCGGCCGCCGGCTCCCGCCACCGGGCGGGCGCCTACCGCTTCTGGCACCGCCACCTGGTGAGCCTGCTCGACGGCGCGGCCGACCCGGAGGCCTCCGCCCACGTCCTGCTGGCCAACCTGTCCGCCGTGCACATCACGGCGCTGCTGCCCGAGGTGGGCGAGGACCGGACGCGCCGCTGCCTGTCGCACCTGGCGCGCGCGGCGCTGGGCCCCCGCTGACACGGACGGCGGCCGGGTGCCCGGGGCACCCGGCCGCCGTCGCTCGGCGCTCGGACTCAGGCGCTGACCGTCTCGCCGGGCAGTGACAGGTCGAGGTCGACCAGGTGCTCGTGGCCGGGGTGGGTCGCCGAGGACGCCAGCGGGCCGTGCCCGGCGGCACGTGCGGCCAGGACGTAGTGGCCCTCGGCCGGGACGGTGAGCGTGTACGTCCCGTCCTCGCCCGATATCGTCGCGCCCGCCTGACGGCCGCGGCGGTCGATCAGTGTGACCTTGGCACGGGCGACGGGCGCGCCCCCTGCCGCCAGCACCCGGCCGCGGAAGCCCCGCAGCACCTCCTCGGCGTTCGCCAGGCCGGCCTCCTCCTCGCTGCTGGTCCGCAGCTGGAGCGTGGCCGCCCGCCGTCCCGGCAGCCCCAGGGCGAGGAGCACGCCGATGACGACCGCGCCGGTGGCGATGACGAACGACACGCGGAAACCGTGCATGGTCGGGATGGTGAGGCCGTCGGCGTGGTTCGCGGTGTTGGCGAGCACCATGCCGATCACGGCGCTCGACACCGAGGTGCCGATGGACCGCATCAGGGTGTTGAGGCCGTTCGCGGCGCCCGTCTCGGAGGCGGGGACGGCGCTCACGATCAGCGCGGGCAGGGAGGAGTACGCCAGGCCGATGCCGGCGCCCAGGACCACCGCCGTGATCACGGTCTGCCAGGCGGCGTCCATCAGCCCGAGACCGCCGCCGTAGCCGAGCGCGATGATCAGCATGCCGACGATCAGGGTGACCTTCGGGCCGAAGCGTGCGGAGAGCCGGGCGTAGACCGGGGCCGTCAGCATCATCGTCAGGCCCAGGGGCGCCACGCACAGACCCGCGACGACCATCGACTGGCCGAGGCCGTAGCCGGTGGCGGCCGGCAGCTGGAGCAGCTGGGGGAGGACCAGCGAGACCACGTAGAAGCTGACCCCGACCATGATCGAGGCGAGGTTGGTGAGCAGCACTTCGCGCCGTGCGGTGGTCCGCAGGTCGACCAGCGGTGCCTTCAGCCGCAGCTCCATCAGGCCCCACAGCACCAGGATGACGAGGGCCGCGCCGAACAGGCCGAGCGTGGTGCCGGAGGACCAGCCCCAGTCGCTGCCCTTGGTGATCGGCAGCAGGAGCAGCACCAGGCCGGTGGTCAGGCCGATCGCGCCGGGCAGGTCGAAGGAGCCCTTCGCGCGCATCGGGGACTCGGGCACGACGATCAGGGTGAGCGCGATCGCGAGCACGCCCAGACCGGCGGCGGCGTAGAAGAGGGCGTGCCAGTCGGTGTGCTGCGCGATCAGGGCCGCGCCGGGCAGCGCGAGGCCGCCACCGACACCGATCGAGGAGCTCATCAGGGCCATGGCCGAGCCGAGCCGTTCGCGGGGCAGCATGTCGCGCATCAGCCCGATGCCGAGCGGGATCGCGCCCATGGCGAAGCCCTGCAGCGTACGGCCCACGATCATCGTGAGCAGTTCGCTGGTGACGGCGCTGATCACGGCGCCGATCACCATGATCGAGAGGCTGGTGATCAGCAGGCGGCGCTTCCCGTAGAGGTCGCCGAGGCGGCCCATGATCGGGGTGGCCACGGCACCGGAGAGCAGGGTCGAGGTCAGGACCCAGGTGGCGTTGGTGGGAGCGGTGTGCAGCAGTTGCGGCAGGTCTTTGATGACGGGGACCAGCAGCGTCTGCATGACCGCGACAACGATGCCTGCGAAGGCGAGAACGGGGACGACGGCCGCGGTGGTTCTCCGCGTGGGCTGGTCGGTCGTCGTGTGGGTCATTGAGTGGGGCCTCCGGGCCGGGAAGAGGAGGTGGCGTCGTTCGTCACACCACGTCCCTTGCAAACCCGTATGTCGAGGCAACTATTCCGGCGGCTCGGACGAAAAACCGAGGGCGGACCGGCCGGGTTCCGGCAGGGCTTCCTGCGCGGGGTGGGCGGGGGCCCCGCGGCTGTCGGCCCCCGCCACCGTGCCGCGGCGGGGGCCCATTCAAGGCGTGAGGGCTGTGGCGGGTTCCGCACCACGGCCCTTCGCCCGCCCTCAGCCTGTCCCGGCCCCGCGGCGGCCGCGCGCGGAACGCGTCCTCCCCGGTGACGCGCGGGCCTTCGCCCGACCGGCATGGCGCTCGCGGCACACATCCAGCCGTCTGGTTGTTCCGGAGCGCAGGACGTCATGGTCGCCCTGGCCGCCACGCAGTCCCGGCTCCTCACGCCCCCCGGGAACCGGAACCCGGGCGGGGGCGACGAGACGGCCCGCCGCCACCGGCACCGGGCAGCGGTCGTGGCCGCGGTCGCCGCCATGACCGCCCGGCTTCAGCCCCTCCCCTGATGACCCGGTCCCGGACACGACGCACCGCCCCGTGTCCGCCCCCGCCGCAACTGTCCCCGCGGTGGCGACGGGTGGCATCCGGTCACCGGGCGCAGGCGCCGGCAGGCCGCAGGCGCGCCAACGGTCATCACCTATGAGGAGTACGGTGGGGGGACCGAAGGCATTTCGTGCGTTGGCATCAGCGTTGGCGTCGTCATCGGGAACGTGACCGCCTGGTGGTTCGACAGGCTGGAAGGCGGCGTCATGGCCGCGACGACGATGCCCGGCCTGCCCCCTCGCGCATACCGCGTACCCACCGCTGTCCCCACGGCCGCGCCACGGTCGTCGCGGCCCGCCGACGCGGGGCGCGCGGCCAAGGAGACACCGTGAGAGCCGAGTCGGCGCTTCCGGCATCCCCCCTCGCCGACGTGTGCATCACCGCCGCCTCACCGGAAGTGGCGCGGCAAGTGGCGGAAGTGCTCCGTGCCTGGTTCGCCAGCTCGGAACAGCGCAGCTACCCGGCCGGTCGCACCGGCCAGGGCACCCGGCTCCATCTGACGGTGAACACGGCCCGTACACCCGAACACCCCGGCGGATTCCAGGCGTGGCTGGCCGTGCCTCCGCGGACGGGCGGCTGACATGCCCCCCGGCCGCGGCCCCCGGGATCTTCCGCCCGGTCCTCCCGATCCGCCCACCCGGGTCAGACTGGTGCGCCGCGAACTCGGTCCCCACGGGCTGGACGGGGTCTGGTGGCCGCGGTCCCACGATCTCCGCGAGGGACTGCCCGGCCTGCTGGCCGCTCTGGACGCACGCTGGCCCGGCATCAGCCGGGTGACGGTGAGCGGGCCGATGTGGCGCACGGGGCCCGAGGAACTGCGGTTCGCCGACCGGGACGTGCACATCAACCGGTCACCGGCCGCGGCGCGCTCGAACACGATCTGCCTGCTGTCCTACGGCGTCGGCCGCTGCGACCTGCTGGTGGTACCGCCGGGAGCCACCGCCGACGAGGCCCGCGTCCTCATGGACTGCGTCGTGGCGTCCGAGGACGTCCGCGCCGCCGCCCCGCCGGGGTGAGGGCCCGCGCGCTCAGACGTCGGCGGGGGGAGTGGGGTGACAGGTGAACCCGAGGCGCTTCATGGCCCGGGTGACCTCCGCGGCGGTGAAGTCACGCCGGTCCTGGCGGGTGATCACCGCACCCACCTGCTTGACGGGGTAGGAGCGCTGACCGATGAGGACGCACTCGCCGGCGGCAGGCTCGGGAGCGATACCGCTCATGGCCCGCTGCACCTCGCTCGCGGTGAGGTCGAAGGGGTAACCGGCGATGATGCAGCGCACTGGGTCTCCACACGGTGGACGGATGAGCTGGCACAGCCAGCCTCGCACAAGACGGGGCCCAGAACGACAGCGCGGCGAGGGGAAACGGGGCGAACCTTCCTCGTCGCGCCTCCCACCCCCGCCGTGAATTCTGTGTTACGTTGGTTACGTTGCAGTTTTGGTACCCATGAACTTTATGTGCGCCTGACGGGATGTGACCCACAGGTGCATTTTTGTTTTTCCGGTCCTTCCGGAGGGTCATTGCGGCGACAGAAGTCCGCACAGTGCGGACTTGGTGTACTGCTCCCGAAGGAGTTTCATCATGGCAACTGGCACCGTGAAGTGGTTCAACGCGGAAAAGGGTTTCGGCTTCATCGAGCAGGACGGTGGCGGCGCTGACGTCTTCGCCCACTACTCGAACATCGCGACCCAGGGCTTCCGTGAGCTGCAGGAGGGCCAGAAGGTGAGCTTCGACGTCACGCAGGGCCAGAAGGGCCCGCAGGCCGAGAACATCGTTCCCGCCTGACGCCGACGGCATCGCGGTCCGGGGCCGGCACCCTCACGGGTGCCGGCCCCGGTCTGTTGTCGTACCGCGGGCGCGCGGTTGAGGCCTTGTCAGGTTCGCCCTGACGGCCTAGGGTTCAGGAAAATCCTGACCGTTCGGGGGCGCACCGTGACACTGTCCGAGACTCTGCCGGAACTCACCCGCTGCTCCTTCTGCGGCAAGCCGAACACCGAGGTCGACAAGCTGGTCGCCGGTCCCGGTGTGTACATCTGCAACGAGTGCGTGGCCCTGTCCGCCTCGATCATCGACGGGAGCCTCGGCAGCCCCGCGGGGCGGCCCGTGTCCGTCTGGGAGTCGATGACGGACGAGGAGATGCTCGGTCACATTCCGCGCGTCGCCGCGCACATCGACGCGGCCGAGGCCGACCTCACCGCCTGGGTGCGGGAACTGCGCCGACGCGGCGTCACCTGGAGCAGGATCGGGGAGACCCTCGGGATCACCCGCCAGTCCGCGTGGGAGCGGTTCTCCGGCGAGGAGTGAGCGCGCGCGACGGGCGACCGCCTCAGCGGAAGTCCCTGGGCGTGTAGGTGTCCGTCCAGTGCGCGTAGGCCGCACGGTCCGACGGGGAGAAGGACGCGTTCAGGATCCGGTACTGCCGGTAGTAGTGGCGGCCCTGGTCGATCCGTACGCCCCGCACCTGCAGATCGGAGCCCGGCAGCACGCGGACGTGGCCTTCCGCGCAGTTGGGCTCGCAGGTGTTGATCCTCAGGGTGCCCCGGCCGGTCGCCTCCGGCGAGCCCCAATGGGACCAGCGCAGACCCACCAGGGCGGCCGTGTTCGTCGCCTCGAAGGTCGGCGGCATGACCGACGGCCGCTGGGTCACGTCGTCCAGCAGCATCGGCGGATCCGCGCCCGCCGCGGCGGCCGCCGGAACGAGGGCGGCGGCGAGTGCGAGCAGGAGGCACGACAGGGGACGACGCGACATGGTGCTGCCTCCTCGACCGGCGAACTTCCGCGCGGCGGCCTCCCGATGGCGGGCCGCGCGGCGCAACGGCGCGGTGTCCGCGCCCGATGGGGTGGCCGTGAGGTGGCCGTGGGATCGATGGGCCTTTGTCCCATCGTAGGACGCACCGTCGTGTCGTGCCCGCGCGCGGCGCCGTCACATGAAATTGCGGGTGTGCAGGGCCGACAGGGCGGTGGCCTCGTCGTCGGGGAAGCCCAGCCGGGACAGCCGGTGACGGCGCGCCTCGTCCATGTCCGCCTGGAGGCGCTGCACCGCCCGCCAGCCGCGGGCGATCGCCGCCGGGGCCCACGAACCGGCGGCCAGGAGCACCAGGGCGTCGAAGACGTCCTGGTTCAGACCGGCGGAGCCCGCCAGCGCGTCGTGCCGGCGCTCCACCGCGGCCCGCAGCAGGCCGCGCAGTTGCGGGTCCACGTTCGCACGGTGCTCCAGGTGCCCCAGGCCGAAGGCCACGTGCCGTGCCTCGTCCTGGCGGACCAGGCGGCTGATCCGCCGGGTCACCGGGTCGGGGCCGTGCCGTTCGAGGAAGGCCAGCAGATTGAGGAAGCTGCCCTCGCCGAGCACCGACAGCAGGAAGGAGGCGATGGAGAAGTCCGGCTCGGTGAGCAGTGTCGTCAGTGACGCCCGGCCGCCGACCGTGGACGTTCCCATGGTGCCGCCCTTGAGCAGCGCCCGCCGGGTGAACACCTCGATGTGCCGGGCCTCGTCTGCGGCCTGCACGGCCAGGAGTTGGAGCACCTCACGGAAGTGCGGGTGCACCTGCACGAGCAGGCGGGCCGGCACGATGAGCGCGGCCTGCTCGTTTTCCACCAGGTACGTCATGACCTGTACGACGGCCGCCTCGACCTCGTCCGGCAGGGCGAACGCGGTGTCCCACGGGACGGCGGTCAGCGGGTCCCACTGCGCGGCCGCCGCCTGCCGGTACAGCCGCGGCGCGAGGTCCGTCCAGGCGACGTCCTGATCGGTGACCGCGAAGGGCACCTCCGGCCCGCCGGCCTCCACCAGGGCGCCGCGGGCGGCCAGGCCCCAGTGCAGCGGTGGCCGTCTGGCCACCTCCCGCGCGTCCGGGCCCCCGGCGCGCTCGGCGCCCTCCCACCGGGCCACGGCGGTGTCGCCACGGCGCACATGGGCACGCACCGGGGCCTCCTCCGGCGCCGCGAGGGACACGGTGTGGCCCTCGCGGCGGCACCAGGCGGTGAGGGGGGCGAGAAGCGCGGGACCCATGCCGGTGACGGCGACCCGGCCGCCGGCCGCCACCTGGCTCAACGAGCGGCGCAGCAGCAGATGGGCGCCCTCGTCGAAGCCGGTCCCCGCCAGGTCCAGCACGAGGTGGGACGGCTCCCCGCCCGCGGTCACGGTCGGTAGCCGGCGATCGTGACGTTGCCCTCGGCGTCGTAGAACCCCGTCTCGTCCACGGCCGCCGCCAGGTCTGCGAAGCCGCTGTCGCGTCCAGGGAGCCACTGCCTGAGCCCTTCCAGGTCGAGCAGGTGACGCACGCCGGGGTCGGCGTAGGACATCGACTGCAGCAGCTCGGACAGCCGCTCACCGCGCTCCGTGCCGAGCGAGGGCCCGGTGGCGAGCACGCAGTGGTCGAAGGGGGCGGTGCGCGCCAGCAGACGCGTGGTCCCGGCGGGCAGGGCCCCTTCCAGACCGAAGGTGAGGTAGGAGGCGTCGCTCATGCAGGCCGCCGCGACCTCCCCGGCCAGGACCGCGCGGGCCGCCTCGCGCTCGCCCCCGATGTGGTCTCCGTGCAGCCCCACGCCGGTGTCGTGGCGCCGGACGCGGAAGTCGGTCCCCGGGATCAGGCCCGCGTCCCTGAGATGACGCAGGGGCAGGAGGGTCGCCTGGGGCGAGTCGATCGCGCCCACGGCGACGGTCTCGCCCTTGAGGTCGGCGACCGTGACGACCGGCCCGTTGGACCGCACCACGATCACCGAGGTGAGGTCGCGGTCGGTGTCGCGCATGACGAGCGGCCTGACCCCCGTGCCCGCGGCCTCCGCCATACGGCGGGTGCGCAGCCACGCGAGGGGGGACTGCCACGCCGCGTCGATACGGCCGCGGACCAGGTCCTCGGTCTGCCGCTCGTAGTGGGCGTAGAGCACGAAGTCCATGTCGAGGCCGTGCTCGCGCAGCCACGAGCGGAAACCGGACCAGATCGTGACGACCTTCGGGTCGTACGCGACGGCGCCCAGGACGATGTCGGTCATCCAGCCTCCTCGAACAGCGGCAGGCCCAGTCCGGCACGGCCGCAGAAGTCGTGCAGCGCCTCGGTGGTCGGTGCCATCACGCGTGCCGCCAGGGCGTCCCGGAAACGGCGCTCCACGCCCAGGTCCCGGCGGAAGGCCGACCCTCCGCACAGGCGCATGGCGCCGTCGGCCACCTCGGCCGCGGCCTCGCCCGCCAGCGCCTTCACCTGCAGCGCCCGCACCGGCGCCTCCGGGCTCCCCGCCGCCATCGCGTCCAGGGTGTCGTCCAGGAAGGCGCGCACGGAGTCCGTGCGCAGGCGCAGCTGTGCGTACTGCCGGCGGGTGACGGGCTGCTGCGCCAGCGTCTCGCCCAGGTGCTCCAGGCGGGCGGTGCGCAGGTGCCGGGCGGTCAGCTCCGCGAGCGTCTCCATGACCCCCAGGGAGAAGGCGGCGCTCAGCACGAGGAAGCACGGCAGTGCCAGTTCCAGGGCGGTGGCCAGGCCCTGTCCGTCGGTCCCGAGCACGGCCCGCGCGGGCAGGGTCACGCCCTCGGCGGTGATCGGGCAGGAGGCGTTGCCGCGCAGCCCGAACCCGTCGTAGTCGCCGCGCACCGACAGGCCGGGGAGGTCACCCGGGACGAGCCACAGCGTCATGGGGCCGTCGGCCCGCAGCGGCCGGCTCGACCAGACGTAGCTGTCGGCCTTGCCCGCCGCGGTGACCCACGACTTCACCGCGTCCAGTCGCACGTCGCCCGCGCCGGCCGGAACGGCCGTGCCCGCGGGTGCCCAGAAGTGGCTGCGCGACCCGCGCTCGGAGAAGGCGAGCGTGCTCAGGTGGCGGCCCTCGGCGATCGCCCGCCGTACGTCGTCCGGCCCGTGGCGCTCGATGACGGACACGGCGGAGTAGTGCATGAGCAGGACCATCGCCGTGGAGCCGCAGGCCCCCGCCACCTGCTCGATCACCGCGGCGGCCTGCCGCAGGTCCCCGCCGCCCCCGCCGTGCGCCGGGGAGCTGAGCAGGCCGAGGGCGCCCTCGTCGGCGAGTGCGCGCACGCTCTCGCGGGGGAAGCGGCCCGCGCGGTCGACCTCGTCGGCGAGCGGCCGGACGTGGTCGCGGAGAACGGCGCCGACATCCGGTCGCACGGTGCCGGGAGGCGTCGCCTCGGTGGTTTGCAGCATGTGTTCCCCATGGAGATACGAGATCCGGACGCAGACACGGACGCAGACACGGACACGGACATGGACGGTGTGGCCGGTCAACACCCAAGCAGTCCGCCCGTGGTCTCGGTGGGAGCGCGCGCCGCCCGCTCCGGAAGAGTGATCATCGGGTTGATCGGGGCCCGCGCCGGCGGTGCCCGAGGAACATGGTTTCCCCTGACAAGTCCGCACGGTGTTCCGGCATCACCGCCGGTTCGCGTCACGGAAATTCCGGACCGCATTCAGGGAAATACCGAATTCCCGAGCGACGACCGCCCGGGGCCGGCGGATGCATTGCGGCGGCCACGGGGGACGGGGCCCCGTCGTGGTTCCGCTGCCCGGATTCCTCGCGATGCCGGGGCGCGGCGGCCGGTCTGCCGCCTTATCCTTCAGGCAAGGCCGGCGGCCGTGGGGGCTGCGTCGACTCTCCGGGCGGCATCAATTGGACGGTACCGAGAAGCGCGACCCGTTCACGGGCGACGAGGGGCCCGGCCGTGACCTGGGCGCGTTCATCGCCGGACTGCCGAAGGCCGAACTGCACGTGCACCACGTCGGCTCCGCCTCCCCCCGCATCGTGGCGGAACTGGCGGCCCGTCATCCCGGCGCCGGAGTGCCCGCCGACCCCGAGGCGCTGGCCGGATACTTCACCTTCAGGGACTTCGCCCACTTCATCGACGTGTACGTCGCCGTGGCCGGTCTGGTCCGCACGCCGGAGGACGTCCGCCTCCTGACGTACGAGGCCGCCAGGGACATGGGCCGGCAGAACGTGCGGTACGCGGAGTTGACCGTCACCCCGTACACCTCCGTCCGGCGCGGCATCGACGAACGTGCCTTCATGGACGCGATCGAGGACGCCCGTTCGGCGGCGGAGAAGGAGTTCGGGGTGATCCTGCGCTGGTGCTTCGACATTCCGGGCCGGCCCGGGGTGTACGCCGAGCAGACCACGCGGCTCGCCACCGACGACCGCATTCGCCCCGAGGGCCTGGTCTCCTTCGGGCTCGGCGGACCCGAGACCGGTGTGTCGCGACGCCAGTTCAAGCCGTACTTCGACCGCGCTGTCGCCGCCGGCCTGCGGTCCGTGCCGCACGCCGGCGAGACGACCGGACCGGAGGCGGTGTGGGAGGCGCTGCGCGACCTCGGCGCGGAACGGATCGGTCACGGCACCCACGCCGTCCGGGACCCGGAACTCCTCGCGTACCTCGCCGAGCACGGCATCCCGCTGGAGGTCTGCCCGACGTCCAACCTCGCCACGCGGACGGTCCGCACGCTGGACGCCCACCCCCTCGGGGAGTTCGTCAGGGCCGGGGTCCGGGTCACCGTCAACTCCGACGACCCGCCGATGTTCGGCACCGATCTGAACAACGAGTACGCCGTCGCCGCCCGGCTGCTCGGCCTCGACGAGGCGGGACTCGCCGACCTCGCGAGGAACGCGGTGCGCGCGTCGTTCCTCGACGACGCGGGCAAGCAGCGCATCGTGGCGGAGATAGACGCCTACGCGGCGGCGGGACGCCGGTCCTGACGCCCCGCCGCCGACCGCCGACCACCCGAACGTGCGCAAAGGCTGGGCCGTCCGGGGCTTCGCCGGCCCCCGGTCCAGCCGCGATACCCTGGCCGACACGCCCCGGACCCCGGCCAGTCAGGCTGTCCCCTCGTTGTCGCGGCCGGGCAAGGATTTGGTTGGATGCAGCCATGAGCGCAGATGATCACCAGGAATCAGGTCTTTCGAAGAGTGTGTGGAGCGACGCCGACTTCGAGGACATGGGGTGGCACTACGCCACCGTGCACGGACTCCACCTGCAGCAGACCGATGCCGGCCCGCCACGGCTCCTGCTCGACCTCGACTACATCGTCCGCTGGGTCCAGCCACTCCCGCCGGAGAAGCACTTCACCTTCTGGGTGTCCCCGGCGACGCTGGTCTTCGACGACGTCCAGGACCTCGAAGGGGGTCTCGGCTTCAAGGGCCGGTCGCCCGACCTGGAGATCGACGCCCTGCACCGGCTGACTCCGGAGGACGACCGGCAGGACCTGCCGCACTGGCATGTCGAGGGCCACGCCTTCGACCTGGCGTTCCGGGCGTCCGGCTACCGGCAGTACTTCCGCCGCACGCCCCGGCTGACGTCCCGTTACGCCCTGCCGCCCGCGGACCGCGGAGGCTGCTCGTTCGACGAGGCCGCCTTCGCGTGAGCCGGCGGCGCCCTCAGCCGCGGGCCGTGCGGCCCGTACCGGCGCGGGCCGCGGAGCGTGAGCACGTCACCGGGGCCCGGACGGGGGCGCTCAGCTCTTGACGGCCCGCAGGATGACGAACTTCGGGTCGGAGGCGAGGACTTCGCAGTTGCCGAACAGCCGCCGCAGCCGTACGTGGTAGCCCAGGTGCCGGTTGCCGATGACCAGCAGCTCGCCGCCGGTGCGCAGCGCGTCCTTGGCGGTGTGGAACATACGGCGGGCGGTGGTGTCGGTGACCGACTGGTGGGAGTGGAACGGCGGGTTGTTGAGCACCAGGTCGGCGCCGCCGGGCGGGACCGCCGTCAGGACGTCCGCGGCGTCACCGACGAGGAACCGGGCCTTTGCCCCGGGCCCCGCGTTGTCGTGGAACGTCGCCTCGGCGGAGGCCACGGCCTGGTGCGACTCGTCGACGAACAGCACGTCGGCGCCGGGGTTGGCGAGTGCCACCGCGGTCCCCACCACGCCGTTGCCGCAGCCCAGGTCGATCACGCTGTCGGGTCCGTGCCGGTCCGGCAGGTGCCGGAGCAGGAACCGGGTGCCGATGTCGAGGTGGTCGGCGCAGAAGACCCCGGCGTGGTTGGTGACCGTGCGGCCCGACAGCACGCCGATGCCGTCGGGGAGCGCGTACCGCAGCGGCCACGGGTTCGCGCCGCGCCGGGCCGAGGGGTCGGGTGTGCTGAAGATCAGCCGGGCCTTGCGGACGGCCAGCGACGTGCGCGTCGGTCCGACGATCCGTTCGAAGAGCTTCAGCGTGGAGGTGTGGATCTCGGTGACCATGCCGGTGCCCACCACGACGGTCCCGGCGTGCAGCGCGGGTGCCAGCCGGTGCAGCTGGTCCTCCAGCAGGGCCAGGCTCTTGGGCACCCTGACCAGCAGAACGTCGATGCGCGCGGGCGGGTCGTCGCGCGTGGTCAGCATCCGCACCCCGTCCTGTGCCCGCGGCGCGTTGCGCCGCAGGTTGGCCCGGGTGGCCTGCTGCCCGAGGTGGGAGTCGGTGATCTGCGCCGGGCGGTGCGCGGCCAGCGCCGTCACCAGCGCCCCCCAGCGGTCCCCGAGCACGGTGACCTCGCCCGTCAGGTCCGTTCCGGTCTCGGCCAGGTGCCGCAGCAGATAGTCGTCCGCGGCGTCCCATGCCCGCAGGGACTCCCGCGGGTCCGCCGGGAAGCGTGTCAGTTCGAGTGCGCCCGACGGCGTGCTGAAGACGTTCATCGCCTCCTCAGCGTACGGGCTGCGCGGACCGTCACCCGCCCGCGGGCCCCGGGCCCGGCGTTCCGGGCCCCGGTGCGGCCGGTGCGGCCGGTGCGGACCGCCCGGTCGGCTGCTCGGCCCAGACCGTCTTTCCCCGCCCGTGGTGGCGGGTGCCCCACCGGTCGGCGAGGCTCGCGACGATGAACAGCCCGCGGCCCGTCTCGTCGACGGTGCGGGCGTGCTTCACCCGGGGCGAGCTGGGTGCGCCGTCGCTGACCTCGCAGGTCAGCATCCGGTCCAGGATCAGGCGCAGACGCAGCGGCGGCGCGCCGTGGCGGACCGCGTTGCCCACGAACTCGCTGACGATGAGCTCGGTGGTGAACGCCGTCTCCTCGTCCAGGCCCCACAGCCGCATCTGCCGCTGCGTCGCGGCGCGGGCGACCGGCGCGGCCCCGGCGTCCGCGGGCAGCGGGAGGATCAGCACCCGTTCCGGGGGCAGTGCCTTGGTACGGGCGAGCAGCATCAGGGTCTCGCCGGAGAGGTGGCCGTCCGCGGCCGCCGACGCGATGGTGTCGCGCAGGTCGGACAGGGGCCGTGTGTGGGCGCGGTCCAGCAGCGGACGCAGTGCTCCGGCCGGCGTCAGGACCTGGTCCGCGAGCGCGCCCGTGGCCATGGCCAGAGTGCTTCCCTGGGGGAGGCTGACAGTGGTCGCCGGGAACGGGGCCCTGCCCGACCCGGTGAGCATCGGGCCCGGGGGGACGGACAGGCCGGCCGGGGTGCCGTCGGAAAGGATGGCGACGAGTTCCGGCAGGCCGGCGCGGGCGACGGTGCACGTGAGGTCCACCGGGTCGTAGATCGCGATGGTGCAGCCGGCGGTGACGGGGCCGCGGTGCATGGGGTCCATGGGGGGCAGCGCGGCATCGGCGGCGGAGAGCCGCGACGCGGTGTCGCTCAGGCGGGCCAGCAACTCGTCGGGCTGCAGGTCCAGGGCGGCGAGCGTGTGCACGGCCGTGCGCAGCAGCCCCATCATGATGGGCGTCGTGATGCCCTGCCCGGTGACGTCGCCGACGATCAGCGCGGTCCGGGCGCCGGGCAGCGGAATCGCGTCGAACCACGCGCCGGCGTCCTCCGGATCGGGAAGGTGCAGCGGGGAGATCTCCAGGGTGGCCGGTGCGACGGGTTGCCGGGGGAGCAGCCGGTGCTGGACGGTCGAGGCGATGATCCACTCGCGCATGTACTGGCGGGCGTTGTCGATGCACAGCGCGGCGTGCGCGCACACGGCGGACGCCACCGTGATGTCGTCGTCCTCGAAGGGGTCCTCGTCCCCGTGGCGGAAGAAGCTGACCACGCCGAGAACCTGGCCGCGCAGCTGCAGTGGCGCCACGATCAGCGAGTGGGCGAGGGACCGCCGGATGGCATCTCCCCGGTCCGCGTCGGTGTCCAGCCACGAGCTGTCCTCGTCGATCGGAACGAGGCGCGGGCGCAGGTCCGACAGGACGTGGGAGAAGGGGGTGCCGGCCGGCAGGGGGCGGACGTCTCCGACCGGGTGACCCGCGACGAGCCCCTTGAAGGCCGCCCGGCGCAGGGGAATGTCCTCGCGGACGGGGATCGAGGGCGGTTCCTCTCCGCGGACGACGTCGTCGATCACGTCGACGACCGCGATGCCGGTGAAGGCGGGCACCAGGGCCTCCACCACCTCCCAGCAGACGGCGGCCACGCTGAGGCGGTGCCCCACCCGGGTGCGGAACATCTCCAGGAAGGCGAGGCGATTCTGCGCGTTCTCCCGCTCCGTGACGTCCACCGCCGACGCCACCAGGCCCAGCACCTCGCCGTCGGCGCCCTCCAGCCGGAAGTAGGAGACGGAGCGGACGGGGCGCCGAAGTCCGGGCGAGGGTCTGACGCCCCGCACGAGCCGGTCCACCACGGGCACCCCGCTGTCGAGCACCCCCTGCGCCACGACGGCTTCGTCGCCGGGGGCCTCGAAGGCGCACACCTCGGTGAAGTGCCGACCGACCACGCGATCCTCGGGCACCGGACGCGGCCCGCGGCCGGCGGTGCTCGCGCGCACCACGCACAGCCGGACGTCGAGGACGTGCAGCGCCACCGGCGCGTGCGTGAACAGGGCCTTCAGGACCGCCGCGTCCTGCCCCGGGCGGGCGCCGCCCGCCGAGAACACCTGCCAGGCGACGGACGTGCCGCGCAGCACCGGCCTGACCAGTACCCCGGAGGTGTCGGCGAGCCCTTCGAGTCGTGGCCCTTCGGCGCCGGGCCCGGTGACCGCGCTCATGAGCGCGGTCACGGACCGCCCGACGGCCTCGTCGGCGGTCCGCCCGAACCGTTCCTCGGCTGCGGGCCCCCACTCGACCACCCGGCCACCCTCGTCGACGAGGGCGAGCACGTCACCGCTGGGCATCCGAAAGCACCTCCGCCCCCCATGCCTGCCCATCCCCTTCCGGCGGCAGGCCCGCCCGGCCGACAGCTACACCGATCGGCTCAGCCCCGCTCCCACCAGGGCGAGGCGGGGCGGCGGAGGACCACTGGCGGCGTCCCGTGGTCCTCCGCCGGTTCCGCGCGGTGCCGCCGGCGACGGGTCAGCTGGCGCGCAGCGGCGCGAGCGCGTTGGCCCACCTGACGACCTGGTCGAAGGTGGTGGCGAGGGTGTCGCGCTGGCCCTCGGCCGGCTTGAAGGTGCTGAAGTTCTCGAAGTCGGTGAAGAGCGAGAGGGCCACCTGGGAGCGGACGTCGGCCATCTGCAGCTCGCCGGCGATCAGGCGCAGGTGCTCCACGGCGCGGGTGCCGCCGGTCGAGCCGTAGCTGACGAAGCCGACGGCCTTGTCGACCCACTCGGCGTGCAGGAAGTCGATGGCGTTCTTCAGCGCACCGGGCACGGAGTGGTTGTACTCGGGGGTGACGATGACGAAGCCGTCGAAGGACGCGATCTTCTGCGCCCAGGCGTGGGTGTGCGGCTGGGAGTACTGGCCCATCGCCGCCGGGTACGCCTCGTCGAGCAGCGGCAGCTTGTAGTCCACCAGGTCCACGAGCTCGAACTCGGCGTCGGTGCGCTGCGCGGCGATCTCGTGCACCCAGCGGGCCACGGCCTCGCCGTTGCGGCCGGGGCGGGTGCTGCCGAGGATGATGCCGATCCTGGTCATGGGCGCCTCTGTTTCCTTCGTCTTGAACAGCTTGAACATATGCTTGCCTCATCAAGTAGATGCTTGCGAAAGGAAAGTACGTCGGATGTGCTTGATGCGTCAAGCAAGTATTTGGTTCGGACGGTGTGACGCCTGGTGCTCACTGACCCGCTGGCACGGCCGCGGCCCCGGACGCGGTCGACGCGCCAGGGGCGTGGCCGTTCGTGCTCGGCCATTCCTGGAGCGGATCAGTGATCACCGGGGCGCGCCGAGCGCGGCACCTGGCCTGCCGCGCGGTCCTCGTGCCCGATGCCGGTCGTGCGAGCGCGGGCGGTCCGGGCGGAGCATCGCCCCCGCCGCGGGAAGCGATTCTCCCCGGGCCAGGCGTCCTCCATGGCGACCGTGCCGAGCCCGTGGCGGCCCCCTCTCGTCGTCGCACCGGTGGAGGAACCGCCGGCCGCCAACGGCGTCCCGGCGCGGCCGAGTCGCCGAGGGCACCGGCACCCGCGGCGCCGCGCTCGACCTCGGCCTGCCGCCACGGAGCCGCACCGGGCCGCTCAACTCCCGTGCCCTGTACGCGCTCCGGCATGTCGGGGGAGAATACGCAAGCGAGGCGATCGGACAGGTGAGGCGATCTCCTTCCATCGCCGGCTCTCCAGGAAAGCAGGTCGACCGCCGTGCTCCTGCATCTGCCCACCTCTGTGACCGAGGCCCAGGAGTGCATGGCCCGGGATGCGGTGCCGATCGGCGGGGCGACGCTCGTGTGGGCCGGCTGGCAGCGCGACGGCTTTCCCGAACACGCCATGTCACTGCGGGAGTTGCCCGAGGCCAACGCCATCGAACGGGAGGCACTGGGCGCGGCGGTGGTACTGCACCGGATCGACGACCGCGTGCCGGAGGCACTGCGACGGGCGGCCGCGAGTGTCGGCACGGGAGCCGTTCGCCGGACGGCCACCGTCGGCGGCAATCTCGTCGGCAGCGCCCTGCGCTGCCTGCTGCCCGCCGCACTCGTCCTCGACGCCCGCGCCGTCACCCTGGAACCGGACGGGACCTACGAGACCGGCCTGTCCGACGCCCTCGGCAAGCGCCACCTGCTGCTCGGCATCCGCTGGCGCGAACCGGTCACCAGCGGCTACCACAAGCAGCCCGCCGAAGCGGGTGGCCCGCCACCCCTCGTCGTGGCCACCGCGGTGCACGCCGATACCGCCGGGCGGACCCACCTCCGCGTCGCCGTCCGCGACGGCTACGACGTCCTGACCGCGACCACCCCGTGCGGCACCGACCCCGAACAGGCCCTCCACGCGCTGGAACCGACCGGGATCGGCTCGCTGCCCCCGGCGGCCCGGGACGTCGTCCGCCGACAGGTCTGCGACATCGTCACCCGGCCCGCCGGCGGCTGAGGCCGCGACGGCCGCGTCCTGACGCCGCATGGGCGGCCGGTCGAGGTTCTCGGCGTACACGATCCGGCGTTCCACGACGTCCAGCAGCAGCACGCCGGTGGCGGCCAGGAGCGGCACGCAGCGGTGCCCGGCTCCGTACGGCTGCCCTTGCGGGTGGTCTGCGTGCGGATGCTCTGACAGAAGTCGTCGCCGCAGCCGCACGCGCCCAGCCGACGCAGATCGTGTGCCCGGATGGCGAGGGGCAACCGGGCCGGTGGCGGCGCGCGACGGCGTTTCCCGCACCTCGCCGACCGGGCGATCCGGGATCGGAGCCGACGCCGCGTCGGACGTCGCTACAGTGCCTGCATGACGCAGAGCTGGAGCCCGACCGGGGGCGGGGTCATGAGGTTTCCCTCGGGCGTGCTGGTGCGGGGCCGGGGGCTGCGTCGTCCGCTGCCGTCCGGGCCGGCGCCGGCCTTCGCCGTGTACTTGCTCGGGAAGCGGCCTCCGCCGACCGCGTGGGACGCCCGGTGGTTGGGCTGGCCCGATTTCTGGCTGCCCCGGGACCCGGGGGAAGCGCGGGAGGTGCTGCGGGAGGCCCTGAGCCGGGCGGCGCACGAACGCGTCGAGATCGCCTGCGGGGGTGGGTACGGCCGGACGGGAACGGCCCTGGCGTGCATGGCGGTCCTCGACGGAGTGCCGGCCGGCCAGGCCGTGGCGTACGTCCGCCGGCACTACGACCGCCGCGCGGTGGAGACCCCCTGGCAACGCCGGTTCGTACGGCGCTTCCCGGACCTGTGACGGACGAGCCGTCCCGGTCTGGTGCGGCGCCTGCGTACGGTGTCAGTGTGAGGGCATGAAGTACGTGGCGCTGATGTACGCCGATCCCGCGGCGACCGAGGCGATGTCGGCGGCGCAGCGCGCCGAGGTGGTCCGCCGGCACGAAGCGCTCCACCAGGACCTGGCGGGCTCCGGTGAGATGCTGAACGGAGCCGGGCCGGCCTACCCGAAGGACACCACGACGATCCGGTGGCGGGGGGACGGATCGGGACCGGCCGCGACGGAGGGGCCGTTCGCGGGAGCGGCCGAGCAGTTGACCGCCTACTACGTGATCGAATGCGCGAGCCCGGAGCGGGCGCGGGAGATCGCCGGACGGGTCGTGGACTTCCACGTCGTGGCGGTCGAAGTGCGGGCCGTCCACGACGCGTTCGGCATGGACGCGGGCTGCTGTGTAGCGGGTTCCCGGGACCGCGACGCCGCTCCTGCCCTGCCCGTTGTGCCGTGCCCCCTCCGGCACCGTCCCGGCCGGCGAACTCCCGAGGCGCGACGCCTCACTGAACGCGCACGGAAGCACCTGCCCGATGGAGAACGTGGGATTGCGAACTCGCAGGTTTCCGAGCCGGGCAGGTGCTCCGCGGTCGATGCGTCCGCTCGATGCGTCCCGTCGGTGCGTCCGGTGGTGACGTCCGTCCGGAACGGCCGGCGGAGCGCCTTGCTTGCCGTCAAAACCCTATCCCGCACGTATGGCGCCCGCACCCGGGCGAGGGGTGAGCGCAATGTGCCGGTCCGCCCGCCTCAGCCTCATTGGCCCCGCCCGCCTCAATGACCCCAGAGGCACCGGGCGTATCCCCGCAGGTCAGGGGCCGATCGCGGCCGCGGTGAGGGCGGTGGCGGTCTGCAGGCCGACGACAGCGTGCAGGGGGTACGGGGCGGGGGCGGTGGCCCGCAGGTCCTTGTCCCAGCTCTCGAACGCCTCGGCCGGCACGGTGCGTTCGGCCCCCGTGAAGGCCGGGCGGGAGTTCAGGGGCACGGGCACCGTCGCGGTGGCGCGCAGCAGCATGCCGGCGGCGCGCAGGGGGAGGCATGCCGCGCCGTCGGCCGCGGCCGCGTACTGGTCGCGGGTGACCGGCCCCGCGGCCATGGTGCGCCACAGTTCCGCGCATGAGGCGGCGGCCTTCAGGGTGTCGGCGGCGGCGTCGGTGAACACCGCGGCGTCGCCGGGCAGATGGGGGAGCGCGCGGTCCAGGAGCTCCTCAAGGAGGTGGCAGCGCTCGTGCAGCAAGGCGGCGGTCCGCCGCATCAGCTCCGGGTAGCCGGGGGTGCCCGGGGCGGTGGACGGGGCGGGCAGCGTGCGGGCCGGCCACAGCGGTACTTCGGGCATGACACCGATCGCACCCGGCGGGAGGTGGTGCAGACTGCTCGCGCCGTGCGAGGGCCCGTCGGCGCCGGGCGGGGTGATGACGAGTTCGCCGACCGGCGGCATGACATGGACGGCGGGCCCGTCCTTGGCCCAGCCGATGGTGTCGATCCCCTCGTGGCCCAGTGGGATCCGGTGCCGGGCGGCGGCGTCGCGCAGCGCCCCGGAGAGGGCGGGGTGCGGGCGGTTCACCACGAAGAACGCGCCGCCGAAGTCCGCGTTGTGCAGGTCGACGTAGACCTCGGGGCGTACCGCGGTCAGGAGTTCGTGCAGGATCGTGGTCTCCGGCAGCGGGCGGGAGAAACCGGGCGCGGGGAACGTCCACTCCGGCTGGGCCGCCAGCGGCGGCCGGTAGAAGTGCCGGTGGTAGGCGGTCAGGTCCAACGGCATCCCGGTCCACGGGTTGAGGGCGGCACCGTCCGGGTCGATGCAGCCCACCAGGTGCCAGGTGCAGCCGATGCCGCTGGTCAGGTTGTCGCCGCGGGTCAGGAGGCGGGCGAGGGCGAGGACCGTCAGGTGGCCGGCGGGTTCGTTGGGATGCGGACCGCCGACGACCACCACGTGCCGGGGGCCGCCGGGGACGGTCAGCATCGTCACGGGGCGGCCGCCGCGCGACAGGCCGAGCCGCTCCAGACGGCAACGGGGGTGGGTGGCGGCGATACGGGCGAGTTCGTCATCGACGTCCCCCGGCGACGGGAACGCGTGCCGCGCGGCCCACGGGGCGAGGTCGATCCCCTCCGGTCCCGGAAGCGCTCTCATGCGACGCCTCCTCCTCCGGTGGAAATTCGGGGTCGATCGTCGGCCGGGGCGACATTCCTGTTACGAGAAGAATAGGGAGCGGGTGCTTTCCGCCGCGCATGAAACCGAGAGCGCGGTCCTGGGATTCGCGGCCCGGTCCGCTGTCGCCGTAGGCTCGGTCGATCCGGTCGGTGGTGGGCTCCGCCGTGGGGGCGCGGCCACCGGCCGTGCCCTCTCACTCCTAGCGCAGCACAAAAGAGAGTCGTGAAGAAGGCCGTACGTTTCGTTCTGCTCCACTCGACGGTGTACGCCGCCGTGCACGCCCTGCTCATCACGGCGCTCATCGTCTGCTTCACCGCCGTGACCGAGGGCTCCCCGGGGCGGTCCCCTGGGGGGAACCTGATGGCGGCGGGCTTGGCCTTCGGCATCGTCTTCGCCGGGTTCCTGTCGCTCCATGTGGGCGCCGGATTCTTCGTCCAGGTCCGGCGGGTGCGTGATCTCGGTTACGAGGTGACGCCCGCGAACGTCTCACCGCGCCAGGTGCGGACCGTGTCGGTGCGGGGCGGCAGCGCCTACGCGGCCGGGGCCGTACACAAGGTCCTCGCAGGGCTCGAAGGTGTGCGCTTCCTCGCGGAGTACCCCGGTTCGGGGCGGGTCTCGGCAGTGCGCAAGGCCCATGATGGAGAGGGCTACGCGCAGGTGATAAGAGTCACAGTCCGTTCGGCCGGTCCTTTGTCGACGGTCGAAGTACGAAGTCGTCCGCGATTTCATGGCGCGCCCGTGGATCGCGCGCAGAACCTCGTCAATGTCGAGGAAATCACCAAACTGCTCCGGCAACCGAACAGCCATAAAGCCTCGCGCCGGGCGTGACCGCGACCCGTGGGCGACGACCTTGAGTCCGGGCCGCCGCACTCGTGGACGGTGGCCGGTGCGACCCGGCGCATCCCCGCTCCGCACGGTTGCCGGTCGTGGAACGACGAGGGGCGCCCGTTCCGCGCGGGCGCCCCTCGTCGCTCAGGCTCGGTCACGCACCTGCCGCGATGCGCAGCCTGATCGTGCGGGATTCGGGCCGGAGCGCGAACTCGGGCCATACGTCGGGCCCGCAGGCCCGTGAACCCAGGCCGTTCTGTGCCGCGTCGACGAACAGGTGACTGGTCGTCGAATCCGGCAGCTCGAAGGGGTGCGCGGCCCGTGCGACCTGCTGCGGGGTGTGGCGGCTGAGCGTGAAGCCGGGCCGGCGACCGCGCGCGTCCGGGACCGCCGTGATGCGCAGGACCCCGGTGCCGCCGCTCGACAGCGTCAGCTCCCGCACCTGGGAACGGTGCCCCGTCTCCTGCGGCCGCGCGTAGTCGACGGACAGGTCGCGAACGGTGGCGGAGAAACGCCCGGTGCGTGCCGCGCGCATGCTGTCGGGGTAGGACTCCAGCGGACCGAGGCCGAACCACTCGGCGCCGTCGACGGGAGCCGTGCCGTCGGGCAGGTCGAGACGGATCCCGATCCGCGGCCACACCGTCGACCAGCCGCGTGAGGGCTCGATCTCCACACGCAGATCGAGCTCTCCGCCCTCGAGCGTCCAGACGGTCTCCACCGTCACCGACAGCGCGGAGTCCGCCGCCGAGACCGTGGCGACGGTGCGCAGCGCCCCGTCGGCGTGCTCCACGGACACCAGCCGCGAGGTCAGCCGGTCCAGGCCGTCACGACGCCACAGCTCGGCGTGGGAGATGCCGGCGACAGTGCTGTCGCTCTCCTCGTTCTCCCCGGACGTGCCCTCGTCGTTGTCGGTGGGAGCACGGAACAGCTCCAGCCGCGGGCCCACCACGTCGCGGCCCGCGAGGCGTACGAGGGACCCGCCCTCGAACTCCGCGACACCGAGCGTCAGGGTTCCGTCGCCCGGCCGCCAGTCGGCTCGCGGCCGAACGGCGGGCGCGGGACGCGGTGCCGAACGGTCCAGCTGGGCGGTCGCGATGACATGCCCCTCGGGCGCCCAGTCGGTCTTGGCCGCCAGTTCCGCGTCGATCGTGAGCCAGGTCTCCGCGTCCCGCGCCACCGCGATCGCCGGCAGCGGCACACGCGCCGACTCGCCCGCCGCGACGACCGGCACGTCCAGCTCCCCGGAGTCCACGAGCGTCCCGTCGTGCTCGACGCGCCAGCGGAAGCGCAGGTCGGAAGTGTCGGCCGAGTGCCGCAGGTTGGTGATCGCGACGTGGTCGTTGTCGAGCGGGTCGATGCCCTGGAGCCCACCGAGCCCACCGAGCCCGTCGAGCCCGCCGAAGGTGAAGCGGACCGGCTGCACGACGGCCTTGTACTCGTGCAGGCCGGGTGTCGGGACGTCGTCGCTGAGCAGCATGCCGTCCATGACGAAGTTGCCGTCGTGCACGACCTCGCCGAAGTCGCCGCCGTACGCGTAGTAGGGCGTACCGTCCGGGGTCTTCGTCAGGACGCCGTGGTCACGCCACTCCCAGACGAAGCCGCCGTGCAGCCGCGGGTGCCGGTGCACCAGCTCCTCGTACTGGTCGAGCGCTCCGGGGCCGTTGCCCATCGCGTGCGCGTACTCGCAGAGCAGGAACGGCTTGGTGCGCTGCCGGGCTCCCTGCGCGGGGGTGCAGTTGAGCAGCGGAGCCTGCGAACCGTCGGTGCCGATCTGCTCGGTCTCGGGCACCGTGGCGTACATGCGCGAGTAGACGTCGGTGTACTCGCCGGCGTGGTCGCCCTCGTAGTGCACCGGCCGCTCGGGGTCGCGGGCGTGGACCCACGCGGACATCGCGGCGAGGTTGGAGCCGGTCCCCGCTTCGTTGCCCAGCGACCACATGACGACGCTGGGGTGGTTCTTGTCCCGTTCGACGGTGCGCTCGATGCGGTCGAGGTAGGCCGCACGCCACGCCGGGTCGTCACTGGGGTTGCCCACCCAGCCGAGTTTGTCGAAGCCGTGCGTCTCCAGGTCGCATTCGAGGACGACCCAGAAGCCGAGTTCGTCGGCGAGGTCGAGCAGCCGCGGGTGCGGCGGGTAGTGGCTGGTGCGGATCGCGTTCACGTTGAACCGCTTCATGCGGGCCAGGTCCTCGCGGGCGTGCGCCTCGTCGAAGACGCGGCCGCGCTCGGGGTGCGTCTCGTGGCGGTTCATCCCGTGGAAGACGACGCGGCGGCCGTTGACCAGGAACCGGTCGCCGCGGATCTCGACGGTGCGGAAGCCCACGCGCAGGGCGATGGTCTCCGCGGCCGTCGACACGGTCACGTCGTACAGGCGCGGCTGCTCGGCCGACCAGGGCTCCACGTCGTCGATGCCGAACGGTGCCACGTCGGCCGCCGAGGCCCAGACCTTCTCGACGCCGAGTTCGGGGACGCGCAGGGTGACCGGGAACGCCGCCGCCTCGGCGGTGATCTCGGTCTCGACCCGGCCACGTCCACCGTCGAACCCGGTGCGCAGCCACACGTCCTCGATGCCTCCGGCCGGGCGGGCGAGGACGGTGACGTCACGGAAGATGCCCGGCAGCCACCACTGGTCCTGGTCCTCGACGTAGCTGGCGGCCGACCACTGGTGCACGCGCACGGCGATGACGTTGTCGCCAGGGCGCACGGACGAGGTCACGTCGAACTCGTGGGCCAGCCGGCTGCCGCTCGCGCCGCCGATCTCCCGGCCGTTCACCCACACCTTGAAGAGCGATTCGACACCGTCGAAGCGCAGGACGACGCGCTCGGCCCGTGACCAGTCGGCGGGGACCTCGAAGTGGCGGCGGTAGTCGCCGGTGGGGTTCTCGTCGGGGACGTGGGGCGGGTCGATCGGGAAGGGGTACTGCACGTTGGTGTAGATGGGCCGGCCGTGGGCTCCGTCGCCCTGGAGCACCCAGTGGGAGGGCACGGGGATGCTGTCCCAGCCGCCGTCGTCGAAGCCTTCGGCCGCGAAGTCCTCCGCCGCGGGCACCGTCGGCGACAGGTGGAAACGCCACGTCCCGTTCAGCGACAGAGAGGGGGCGTCGGAGTGCAGCCACGAGCGCGCCGGGCGCAGCGTTCCACGCCCTGGCGCGGTGTCCGTGACGTACGCGGAAATGGGGGAGGGCACGAGGTCACAACTCTTTCTTGCTCACAGAACGATCCGGACGCCGGAGGGGGTGCGCCGACCCCGGGTGACAGGGGCCCGGTGGCCCCGGTCACCCGGCGTGGTGCGGAGGAGGCCGCTACCGGACCACGACCGTCCGGATCTCCCAGGGGCCGAGGGGGAGTTCGAGCTCGCCCTCGGCCCGCGTCGTGGACAGCGGCCGGCCGAGCAGGTCGACCGTGGTGGCTTCGGTGAAGGTGCCGGTCACGCGCGCGGTCGCCGCCGTGTCGCTCATGGCCACCAGGCGCACCTCGGTGCCGGCACCGCGCTCGTCGCCGGTGACACGGCGGATGCCGGAGACGAGGACGTCCGTCCCCTCGACCCGCAGTCCGGTGGCGTCGGGGGGCAGCTGGCCCCCGGCGGGCGCGGTGCCCCGGGCGACCAGCACGTCGTTGCGGAACTCCTCGGCGAGCGCCACCGCGTGGGCGCCCCGCCAGCCGGTCGCCGAGGGCACGACGGCGAAGCGGTTCTCGATGCGCACACCGAGGTCCTGCGCGCCCGGTACCGGGATCTCGCTCGCCGCGGGCTCGTCGCGCAGCGGGTGGATGTTGACGCTGATCGAGCCGATCGCGCGCAGCAGGGTGATGGCGAGTTCGGAGCCGTCACCGACGAGTTCGTACTCGCTGGAGTGGTCGAGCAGGACGGTGGCGGCCCCGGCCGACACGAACTCGGTCGCGGGGAAGGTCGGGATCGGATACTCGCCCCAACCGCCCTCGGAAGTGAGCCCGCGCTCGGTGACGGCGAACTGCCCGGCGGAGGCGGAGGTGGTGGCCGGCTGCGGCAGCGGAACGTGGAAGCGCAGGCGGTGGTCGGCGGACTGGTTCAGGAAGGACGTCGAGACGCGCACGAACGGCTCGCCCGCGCGCACCTCCACCAGCGTCTCGACCGGGGTCGGAACGGTCCGCGCGCTGCGGATGTCGCGCTCCGAGGAGAGCTCGGCGGGCCACTCGTAGACGCGGGTGACGCGGACCCTCGAACGCAGCGGGCCGTCCTCGAGGAGTTCGGCGGTGACGTCCGCCGGCTCGGAGACGAGCACGTCCTGGGCCGGGGGAGCGTAGTTGTAGCTGTCGCCGCGGTCACCGCCGTCGACGAGGCGCCCGACCCCGTGCAGCACGGTGCCGTCGGCCCCGGTCACGTCCAGGGTGCCGTCGGCGGCGACCGCCACCTCGACCAGGCCGTTCGACAGGGTGCGGTCCGTGGCGGTCGCGGGGGCGTACGCCGTCGACCGCGGCGCGGTGCGCTCGCTCGGCGCGACACGGAAACCGGCCAGCCCGGAGGCGGGCACCCGCACGGGCACGAGTGCCGTCGCGCGGGCCTCCTCCAGAGTGAGCACCCGCCACTCACCGGGGTGCGCGGCGGCCGCGGCGGCGACCTCCCGGCGCAGGATCAGCAGGTCGAACGGCCCGCTGGCCGGGACCTCGGCGAGGTGGAAGACCAGCGAACCCGGGGTGAGTTCGTAGTGGTCGATCAGCCGGCCGAAGAGCTCGCGGCGGTGGATGCGGCGCAGCACCCGCTCGAGCTGCGAGGCGTCCATGCGCTCGTCGCTGAGCACCGTCGGAGCTTGGGAGATCAGCTGCACGGGGTGCGCCGAGCCGTCGGCGGCGGTCGCGACCAGATGGGTGCCCTCGGGCGGGGCCACGACATCCACCTCGGCGAGGGCGGTGCGCGGGAACGGCAGCGGGTTGGCCACCAGGTAGCCGTCGCTCGGCACCAGGGCGGCGGGCTCGGCCAGGGCCGCGTCCCGTACCGCGCGCGCGGCCTGTGCGGCCTCGGCCAGACGCGCCTCGACCTGGTCGGAGGTCTCGTCGGTGCCGGAGCCGACGACCGAGTCGTGCGCGGAGGACTCGATGATCTTGTGCCAGGCGAGCGTGAGGAACGGCGAGTCGTCCCGCCCGGACCACAGGGCGTTCACCCGCTCGGCGTGGTCGACGGTGCGCTCGGCGACGGCCATCCGCTGCTTGAGCGCGAGCCGTACGGAGAGCACGCCCGGCAGGATGTTGCCCCGCACGTGGCTGCGCAGCTCACCGGTGACGACGGCGGAGACCTCGTCGCGCACGTGCTCGCGGATGTACTCGTCGAGCGTCGCGATGGTGATCGCGCGCTCGTCGCTGGAGGCGCGCCGCAGCCAGGCCGCCAACTGCGGGTCGGGGGCGTTGTGGTCGGTGCCGGCCATCGCGAGCACCGGGTCGTTGCCCCAGCGCCCGGCAGTCATCTCCGCGTACTCGCCGAGCGCGCGCCTGATCTGGTTGGGCACCAGCAGGACGTCCAGGCCGTTGTCGTAGCCGTCGAACAGGAACTCGGTGCGCACCTCGGAGCCGTCGGGCGCGCGCCAGCGGAAGGCGTGGCCGTCGACGGAGCCGGGGACACCGCGCCACAGCGCCGCGTGCTCGATTCCCGCGCGCGCCAGGATCTGCGGCATCTGCGCGACGTGGCCGAACATGTCCGGCAGGTAGCCGATCGGCATGGAGCCGCCGAGCTCGGCCGCCGCCGCCCAGCCCATCTGCAGGTTGCGCACGATGGTCTCGCCGGAGCAGAGGAACTCGTCGAGCAGGATCAGCCACGGCCCGATGGCGAGCCGGCCGTCGGCGACCAGGGCCTTGACCCGGTCGCGGTTCTCCGGCCGCATCTCCAGGTAGTCCTCGATCGCGGCCATCTGCCCGTCGACGGTGAACCGGAAGTCCGGGTTCGATTCGGCCGTCTCCAGCACGGTGTCGAGAGCGGCGACCAGCCGGTGCCGGAACACCTGGAAGGGCTCATACCATTCCCGGTCCCAGTGGAAATGGGGTACAAAAACGGCAGAGTCGGCGGAGTTCTGCATAGCGCGGGGGACCTTCTGTTGCGGGGTGGCAGGAACAGCAGGAACAGCGGGAACAGCGGGAACAGCGGGAACAGCGGGAACAGCGGGAACGGCAGGAACACCGGGCGATTCCCCGGAGCTGCGCCGCGAATTACTTCAGCGAGCCGGAGGCGAGCCCGGTGCGCCAGAACCGCTGGAGCAGGATGAACACGATGATCACGGGCACGATCGAGACCAGTGAGCCGGTGATCACGGATTCCTGCAGCAGAGGGGCGCGGGCGGTCTGACCGTTCCACTCGTAGAGGCCGAGGGTGATCGGGAAGAGCGACTCCTTCTGCAGCATCACCATGGGCAGGAAGAAGTTGTTCCAGATGGCCACGAACTGGAACAGGAAGATGGTCACCAGCGACGGCGCCATCAGCTTGATCGCCACCGAGAAGAACGTGCGGAACTCTCCCGCGCCGTCCAGGCGCGCCGACTCGAGGATCTCCTCGGGGACGGCGGCGGCGGTGAAGATACGGGCCAGGTAGACGCCGAACGGGCTCACGATGCTGGGCAGGAACACCGCGAGGTAGGTGTTCACGATCCCGGTCGCCGAGAAGAGCAGGAACAGCGGGAGCGCGAGCGCCGTGGTGGGAACGAGGACGCCGCCCAGAATGACGGAGAACAGGAACTCGCGGCCTCTGAACCTGAACTTGGCGAGCGCGTAGCCGCACAGTGCGGAGATCAGGGTGCCGACGGCCGCGCCCAGCACCGCGTAGATGACGCTGTTCAGGGCCCACCGGCCGAAGATGCCGTCGCTGCGGCTGAACAGGGTGCCCAGGTTGCTGAACAGGTCGAAGTGCGAGAACGCCAGTCCGTTGGTGGAGGCGAGGTCGCCCTGCGGTTTGGTCGCCGCGACGATCAGGAAGTAGATCGGCAGCAGGAAGTAGATCGCCAGGAGGAACATCAACGCCATGACGGCCGTGCGGCTGACGCGGCTCTCGCGGATCAGGGTCTGGTTGCTCACAGTCCCGCCTTCTTCGAGGTGAGTCGCATGAACCCGAAGCTCAACACGAAGGTGATGACGGCGATGACCACGGAGATCGCCGCAGCCTGCTGGTAGTTGTTCCCGGAGGCCACCGCGTAGGCGAGCATGTTCGGCGTGTACGTGCTGGAGATGTTGGACGAGATCTGACGCAGCACGGCCGGCTCCGCGTAGAGCTGCAGGGTGCCGATGATGGAGAAGACCGTGGTCAGGATGATCGACGGGGCGATGATCGGGACCTTGATCTTCCACGCGATCGCCCAGTTGCTCGCGCCGTCGAGCTTGGCGGCCTCGTAGAGCTCCTGCGGGATCGACTGCAGTGCCGAGTACATGATCAGCATGTTGTAGCCGGTCCACAGCCAGGTGGAGACGTTCGCCGCCGACCACAGCACCGCGCCCGGGCCGAGGAAGTCGGGCTGCAGGCCGATGCCCTTCAGCGCGTCCACGAGCGGGCTGAGCTGTGGGGAGTACAGGTACGACCACATGATCGCGGCGATGACGCCGGGCACCGCGTACGGCATGAACGCCGTGATGCGGAAGAACGACTTGAGCTTCAGCAGTGGGGTGTCGAGCAGCAGAGCCATGATCAGGGCGACGAAGAGCATGACCGGCACCTGCACGACGCCGAAGAGCCCGATGCGCCCGATGCTGTTCCAGAACTCCGTGTTCTGGAAGACCTGCACGTACTGCTCGAAGCCGCCGAAGGTCGTGTACGACGTGCCGTACTGGCCCCCGGTGCGGCGGACGACCAGGAAGCTCTGCCAGACCGCGTAGCCGACCGGCACCAGGTAGAACAGCACGAACGGGAGGAAGAACGGGGTGAGGAAGGCGATGATGGTGCCCGCGCGGGGGCCGCCGCCGTTGAGACGACGACGGCCCCCTCCGGCCGCCACCACGCGCGTCGCGCGGGTCGCGATATCAGTCATGCCGCGGTCACTTGCCCGCGACAGCCGGGATCGCCTGATCCTTCATCGACTTCAGCGCGGCCGCCTGGGCGGCGTCGAGCGCGTCGGTGAGCTTGCCGTCACCGGCCGCCGCCTTGGCCAGCGTGTCCTGGAGCGCCAGGTTCACCGTCTTCTGGGTCGGACCCCAGGAGAACTTGGTGTCGATGTTCTTGGACGACTCGGCGAAGACGTCGAAGATCTTCTCGTTGTTGTAGTACGGCACACCCTCCGAGAGCGCGGGCAGCTGCGCGCCGGCGGTGGCCGCCGGGTACAGGCCGCCGAGCTTGTTCTCCAGCGCGAGCGCCTCGGGGTCGGTGTTCAGCCAGTCGTTGAACTTGACCGACTCGTACAGGTGCGTGTTGCCCTTCATGAACGCGACGGTGGAGCCGCCCCAGTCGCCGGACGCGGGGTTCGAGCCCCAGGTCGGCATCGGGACGATCGACCACTTGCCTGACTGCTTGGGCAGGTTGTCGCGGAACATGCTGTAGCCCCAGGCGGCGCCCACGTAGGTGGCGATCTGGTTCTTCTGGTACGCGGCGTACATCTGCGTCGAACCGTGCGCGAGGTCGGTGCGGACGGCCTTGTCGTCGATCAGCTTCTGCCAGTAGTCGGCGACCTGCTTGCTCTGGTCGGACGCGACGGTGACGTGCCACTTGTCGCCGGCGTACGAGTACATCTCGGCGTTGTTCTGCCAGAGCAGCCCGTTGAACCACTCGGCGTTGTTCGGGTCGAAGAACGTCATGCTGAGGTCGGGGTCCGCCTTGTGCAGCTTCTCGGCGTCCGCGGCGTACTCGTCCCAGGTCTTAGGTATCGCGATGTTGTGCTGCTTGAAGATGTCGCTGCGCACGTAGAGGGCCATCGGACCGGTGTCCTGCGGGAAGGCGAACACGCCGGTGTCACCGAAACTGGTCTGCGACCAGGTCCACGGCACGAACTTCGACTTCGCGGCCGTGGCGTCCTTGCAGGCCGAGACGTCCACGAAGGCGTTCTGGGTGCGCAGGAAGGGCAGTTCGTCGTAGCCGACCTGGGCCAGCTCCGGCGCCTTGCCCGCCTTGAGGGCGTTGCCGATCGTGCCGTACTGGTCGTTGGAGATGTTCTTCATCTGAACCTGGATGTCCGGGTTCTTCTTGTTCCAGAGGGCGACGACCTGGTCCATGCCCGGAACGGTGTTCCAGTACTGGAGGGTGACCTTGCCCTTCGCCGGCTCACAGGAGCCCGCGGCCGCATCGGCCTTGGTGTCGGGCGACGAAGAACACCCGGCGAGTACGGCGACGCTGGCGGTCGCGGCGACGGCGGCGATGGCCGCGAGGCGGATGCGCGTGACTGTGGTGCTCATTATTTCCTTACCAGAGAACGACTAGCGACGACGCTAGGCGGGTCGACGTTGACACCTCAGGCGGGATGCCTTCTGGCTGGAAGGGACAGGTCGCGACGGTGCCGGCGGTGCAACTGCCGGGCGCCGTGGCGGAAATCAGCAAGTCAAGCATTCGATTCTCGTGAGCGCTCCCGTGAGCGTTCACGTGAACGCTCACGGGAACGTTCTGAATTGTTCGAGAGTGTGCGCTCCGGCGCGGTCGAGTGTCAAGACATTCGGTCACACATGTGTCCTGGAGGTTACGCGGACCCGCCCAGCCGCAGTTCGGCCCGGACCACCAGGGCGTCCGCGTCGAGCGGTTCGGCGCCGGTCAGCAACCGTGCGGCCTGGTCGATGGCGAGCGCCCCGAGTCTGCGTGTGTCGAGCGCGACACTCGAGAGCGGAGGCTCGACGAGCGCGCCGAGCTGAAGCCCGTCGAAGCCGATCACCGCGAACTCGCCCGGCACGCTCCTGCCCAGCCGGCGTGCCTCGCGCAGGGCGCCGATCGCGATGATGTCGTTGAAGGTGAAGACCGCGGTGACGTCCGGGTGGGCCGCCAGCAGGGTCCTGAGCGCCGCTCCGCCGCCGTCGGCCGACTGGTCGGCGCCGACCACCGTGCCGGCGTCGACCCCGTACGCCGCCGCGGCCGCGGTGAACCAGTCACGGCGGATGCTCGGCTCGGCCCGGCCGCCGTGGTCGAGCATGCCGATCCGTGCGTGCCCCTTGGCGACCAGGTGCGCGACCGCGGCGTGGACGCCCCGCTCGCCGTCGATCCGGATCGAGCTGAACCGCGCCGTGTGGTGCTCACGGCCGATCAGCACCACCGGGACGCCGCGGGTGAACCGCTCCAGGGTGTCCTCGGCGCAGCTGAAGTAGCCGACCACCGCGTCCACCTGCGACCCGATCACCTGCAGTGTGCCGAGTTCCTCCTCGGGGCGGTCGGCCGTGTCGTAGACCACGACGTGCCAGCCCCGGGCGCGCGCCGCCTCCAGCGCCGCGGCGGCGACCTCGGTGAAGAACGGGTTGAGCAGGTCCGGGATCACCAGGCCGATGGTCGTGGTGTCCTGCCGCACCAGCCCCCGGGCGAACCGGCTCGGCCGGTAGCCGAGCTCGCGGGCGGCGTCGAGCACACGCTGCTTGGTGGAACCCTCGATCTCGTCCTTGTCGTTCAGTGCCCGCGACACGGTCTGCCGCGACACCCCGGCGGACCGGGCGACGTCATGGATCGTGACCCTCCGCGGCTCCGTCCCCGACGACGACACCATCGCGCACCTCCCGCTGACAGCGGGTGCCGATGCTCCCGCAGGGCCCGAGTATGCCTGTCCCGCGCGCGGCGAGGCGATCCGCGCTCGGGGGCGTGACCTGGGTCTCAGGGCGCTTGGGGCCCGCGTTCGCCACGCGCGGTGAATTCCGTTGCGCCCGTGCTCGGGCCTTCGGTACGGTCGCGCGCATGGTCATGCCGCCCCGTGTCTCCTAGCTCGGACACCAGCTTCGACGCCACCCTTGTGTCCTAGAGCTGTTACGGAGCGTAGTGATGATCAACACCCTTCGTGGTCCCGGCCTGCTTCGGAACCGGGACTTCTCCCTGCTGCTGAGCGGCCAGCTGATATCCGCCGTCGGCGACCAGGCCCACTTCATGGCACTGCCGCTGATCGTGCTGGCCCTCACCGGGTCGGCGGCCCAGGCCGGCTTCGTCCTCGGCCTCGGCACCCTCTCCTTCCTCGCGTTCGGGCTGGTCGCGGGCGCCCTCGCCGACCGGTGGGACCGCAGGCGCACGATGATCGTGTGCGAACTCGGCCGGACCGTGCTCACGGCCGGCGTCGCCGTCGCGCTGTGGCTGGACCGGCTGGCGATGCCCCAGCTGTACGCCACGGCCCTGCTGACCGGTGTCCTGAGCACGCTCTTCCAGGTCGCGAGCACCGCGGCGCTGCCCAACGTGGTCGATCCCCGGCAGTTGTCCACCGCCCTGGGCCTGCAGCAGTCCGCGGTCGGCGCGGTCGGCGTCTTCGGGGCACCGCTCGCCGGTGCGCTCTACGCCGCCGGACGGACCGTGCCGTTCGCCGTCAACGCGGTGTCCTTCGCGGTGTCCGCCGCGTCGCTGCGTCTGATGCGCGTCCGCTTCCAGGCGGACCGGCAGGACACGCGGCCGGCGGCCCGGCTCACCTCGGAGATCCGGGAGGGGCTCGGCTGGCTCTGGCGCCGGCCTGTCATCCGGTTCCTCACCTTGGTGTCGGCCGCCGACAAGGTGCGTTACGGCGCCGGATACCTGCTGATCATCACCCTGGCCCAGCAGTTGGGCTCGTCGCCGGTGTGGATCGGCGTCGTCTTCGGCGGCGCGGCCGTCGGCGCGATGGCGGGGGCGCTGGTGGCGGACCGGGTGACGCGGCGATTCCCGCTCGGCCGGATCGCCATCGTGATGCTGTGGCTGGAGGCGCTGATGTTCCCGCTGTACGCGCTGGCCCCCCACCCGATGCTGCTGGCGGTGGTCGCGGCCGCCGAGTCGCTGGTGGCCCCGGTGTACACCGTGGCCATGACGGCCCATCAGCTGGCCATCACTCCCGATGGGTTGCGGGGCCGGACGACCAGTGCGGTCGCGACGCTGACCACGGGGGCCCTGTCGCTCGGCACGCTCGCGGGCGGCGTGCTGATCGCCGCGGTGGGGGCCAAGCCCCTGGTCTGGCTCTGCGGGGCCTGGCTGCTCGCCCTGGCCGTCCTCACCACGGCCAACCGGGCCGTCCGGCAGGCGCCGCGGGCGGGGTCGATCGCACGGACCGGACCGGGCGCCGCCGCCGAGGCCGCGGGCGCGGCCGGCTGAGGCCGGGGCCGGGGCGGGAGGGGTGCGGCCGTGGGGCGCACCCCTCCCGCTCAGGTCGCGACGTTCTCCAGGGCCGCGGCGAGCACCTTGATGTCGAGTCCGTCCAGGTGGTCGAGGAAGTGCCGGCGCACGGAGGCCAGGTTGGTCGGCCAGGCCTCGGTCAGGCGCGTGAAGCCGGAGTCGGTGAGGACCGCGTTCCAGCCGCGGGCGTCCTGCTCGGACCTGATCCGCTGCACGATCCCCTGCTTCTCCAGCCGCTGCACGACGCGTGTCATGCCGCTGAGCGACAGCTCGCAGACGCCGGCGAGATCGCTCATCCGCAGCTGCCGGCCGGGAGCCTCGGACAGGTGCATCAAGGTCAGGTACTCGATCAGCGGCATCCGCTGCTCGCGGACCAGGTCCGTGTCCAGGGCGCGCGGCAGGGCGTAGATGACCCGGGCGAGGGACCGTACGAGGGCTTCTTCGTCCGGGGTGAGCGGTTGCTGCCCTCGAGGGGGCGACGCCGGTGGCGGTGTGACCTGTGACATAACGCCATTTTACTTGACCGGCAAAGGACGCCTCTATGCTTGCTTTGCGCAGCAAATAATGTGAGGTGTGAGATGCAGTTCGGGATCTTCGGTGTGGGGGACGTGGCCCGCGACCCCGTGTCCGGGCGGACGCCCTCGGAGCACGAGCGGATCAAGGCCGTGGTCGAGTACGCGAAGCTCGCGGAGGACGTGGGGCTGGACGTCTTCGCGATGGGCGAGCACCACAATCCGCCGTTCGTTCCGTCCTCGCCCACCACGCTGCTCGGATACGTCGCGGCGCGGACGGAACGCATCGTGCTGTCCACGTCGACCACGCTGATCACCACGAACGACCCGGTGAAGATCGCCGAGGACTACGCGATGCTCCAGCACCTCGCGGACGGCCGGCTCGACCTGATGATGGGCCGCGGGAACACCGGGCCCGTCTACCCCTGGTTCGGCCAGGACATCCGCGACGGCATCGCGCTCGCGGTGGAGAACTACGCGCTGCTGCGCCGGCTCTGGCGGGAGGACGTCGTCGACTGGGAGGGCAGGTTCCGCACCCCCTTGCAGTCGTTCACCTCGACGCCCCGCCCGCTGGACGGCACCCCGCCGTTCGTCTGGCACGCCTCGATCCGCAGCCCGGAGATCGCCGAGCAGGCCGCGTACTACGGCGACGGCTTCTTCCACAACAACCTCTTCTGGCCCAAGGAGCACGTCCAGCGGCTGGTGGGCCTCTACCGGCGCCGGTTCGAGCACTACGGGCACGGCGCGGCCGACCAGGCGATCGTCGGCCTCGCCGCGCACCTGTTCGTCCGGAAGAACTCGCAGGACGCCGTGCGCGAGTTCCGGCCCTACTTCGACAACTCCCAGGCGTACGGGAACGGTCCGTCGCTGGAGGAGACGACGGCCCGGACCGCCGTTCTCGTCGGGAGCCCGCAGGAGGTGATCGACCGCGTGCTGGCCTTCCGTGACGCCGCCGTGGGCGACTACCAGCGCCAGCTGTTCGTCGTGGACGGCATCGGCGTACCCCGCAAGACCGTGCTCCAGCAGATCGAGACGCTGGGCGAGATCGTGCCGGTGCTGCGCAAGGAGTTCGCCGTCGGCCGCCCCGCCCACGTCCCGGACGCCCCGACCCACGCGACCCTCACCGCGGAGGCACGATGACACGCCGCCTCGCCGTCGTGACCGCCGGGCTGCGGCTGCCCTCCTCGACCCGCCTGCTGGCCGACCGGCTCGCCGAGGCCGCCCGGCGCGAGCTGGAACGGCTCGGCGCCGAGACCGACATCACCGTCATCGAGGTGCGCGACCACGCGCACGACCTGGTCAACCACCTGCTGGCCGGCTACCCGGCGCCGGAACTGGAGGCGGTGCTCGGCACCGTCGCGCGCGCGGACGGGGTGATCGCCGTGACGCCCACCTTCACCGGTTCGTACAACGGGCTGTTCAAGATGTTCTTCGACTGCCTCGACGACACGGCGCTGACGGACACGCCGGTGCTGGTCGCCGCCACCGGCGGCACCGGACGGCACTCGCTGGTCCTGGAGCACGCGCTGCGCCCGATGTTCGCGTACCTGCACGCGGTGGCCGTGCCCACCGGCGTCTTCGCCGCGCCGGAGGACTGGGGCGGCGGGGACGCCGGCCAGGCGTCGCTGGCGGACCGGATCGCGCGGGCGGCCGGGGAACTCGCGCGCGAGGTGGACCGGCGGGACGGCCCGGCCGTCACCGACCCGTACGACGACCCGACGCCGTTCGACCGGATGCTCCAGGGAGGGTGAACCCGCCCGGACCGGCGCGCTCTTGCGGGAGGTGCCGGCGCCTGCCGGTAGCGTGACCGCCGTGATGGTGGGCACCGAAGAGACCCGGCTCGTGATCCTGCGCGGCAACAGCGCCTCGGGGAAGTCGAGCGTCGCGGCCGGCATCCGGGAGAGGTTCGGGCGTGGCGTTGCCCTGGTCGGGCAGGACAACCTGCGCCGGGTCGTCCTGCGCGACCGCGACCGGCCCGGCGCGGCGAACATCGGGCTGATCGATCTGACGGCCCGTTATGCCCTGGACGCCGGGTACCACGTCGTCCTCGAAGGCATCCTCTACGCCCACCACTACGGCGCGATGCTCGCCCGGCTCCGCGACGACCACCGTGGCCCGACCCACGGCTACTACTTCGACGTCCCGTTCGAGGAGACGCTCGTCCGGCACGCCACCAAGCCGATCGCCGCCGACGTGCCGCCGGACATGCTGCGGTCCTGGTACCGGCCGCTCGACCTCCTGCCGGGCGGCGTCGAGACCGTCGTCGACGCCGGCAGTGCCCTGGACGCCACCGTCGAGCGCGTCATGCTCGACAGCGGCCTGGCCGGCCTTCCCGCGCTCGAGCCCTGACGGGCGGGTCACGGTCCGGGCCCCGGGCGGCGGCCCGGACCGGAGGCGGGGGGAGCTGCGTCAGCTCCGGGGAGGGGTGACGCCGTACGACCAGTTGTGGCCCATCTCGGTCTCGCGCTCGCCGGTGACCGGGAGTGCGTCGAGGCGGGCGATCTCCTGCTCGGTGAGCGTGAGTCCGGCAGCCGCGGTGTTCTCCTCCAGGCGGGAGACGTGCAGGGTGCCGGGGATAGGGACCACTCCGGGGGCCTTGGCGAGGAGCCATGCCAGGGCGATCTGGCCGGGGGCGGCGTCATGGGCCCCGGCGATCTCGCGCACGGTCTCGACGGCCGCGAGATTCGCGTCGAAGGCCTCCTGGGAGAAGCGGGGCATCTTGCGGCGGTAGTCGTCGGCGGGCAGGTCCTCGCGCGAGGTGATCCGTCCGGTGAGCATGCCGCGGCCGAGCGGGCTGTACGGGACGACGCCGATGCCCAGTTCGCGGCAGAGCGGGAAGACCTCGTGCTCGATGTCGCGCGACCACAGCGACCACTCGGTCTGGACCGCGCTGATCGGGTGCACGGCGTGGGCGCGGCGGATCGTGTCCGGGGCCGCCTCGCTCAGGCCGAGGTGGCGGACCTTGCCCTCCGCCACGAGCTCGGCCATGGCGCCGACGGTCTCCTCGATGGGGACGTCCGGGTCGACGCGGTGCTGGTAGTACAGGTCGACGTGGTCGGTGCCGAGCCCGGTCAGGGACCGCTCGATGCGCTCGCGGACGTACTCGGGCCGCCCGTTGATGACGGGCGGGCCCTCGGCGGTCACCGGCCGGACGATGCCGAACTTGGTCGCCACGGTCACCTGGTCGCGGCGCCCGGCGATCGCCTTGCCGATGATCTCCTCACTGCCGGCGTAGATGTCGGCGGTGTCGATGAGGGTGACGCCGAGCTCGACGGCCCGGCCGATCAGGGCGTCGGCGGTGCCGCCGGTGGCCTGCTCCGCGCTCTGCCCGTAGGGGCGGGCGAAGCTCATCGCTCCGTAGCCGATGGCGCCGACGGTGAGACCGCCGGAGCCGAGGGGGCGCTGGGGAATGGACATGCGCAACCTTCGTCGTTCGTGTCGTGGTGTGCCGCGGACAGGTATGTCCACGCCTGTGGACATCGTAAGTCCACAGGCGTGGACATGTGAAGTGCGGGTCCCGCGCGATCCGGGGCGACCTCGTAATCTGGTCACCATGACCTTGGACGACCAGCCCCCCGCCGCCGTCCGCCGCAGGGACGCCACGGCGACCCGGGCGGCGATCCTCCGCGCCGCCCGCGAGGTGTTCACCGAGCGCGGCTACGACGGCGCGGGCGTGCGCGAGATCGCCCGCGCGGCCGACGTGGACACCCGGTTGATCAGCCGCTACTTCGGCTCGAAGGAGGGACTGTTCGCCGAGGTCGTCGATCTCGCCTACGAGAAGTCCCTGATGATGACGCCGGAGCACAACGCGGACGCGGCCCGCGAGCTGCTGACGGGCGCGGACAAGGCCGCGTCCGACGGCCTGCTGCTCACCCTGCGGTCCGCCTCCAATGCCCGGGCGTCGGCCATCATGCGGGAGAGCATCGAACGCAACTACCAGCGCCGGCTGGCCGCGGCGCTGCCCGGTGACGACGACGCCGTCGGTCGCGCCTCGGTCCTGATCGCCATCTGCTCAGGCGTCCTGCTCAGCCGCCTCGTCCTCGGTCACTCCGCGCTCAACAGCCCGGACGTGGAGCGGCTGATCCCCTATCTGCACGCCGCGCTCGACGCGGTGGCGAACGCGCCGGGCCCGCAGGACGGGCGCGGCTGACGTCCGGGGGCGGTGGATCCGGCACGGATCCCGCCTCAGGGTGCCGGGATGTCCCTGAGTCGTGTGGTCCTCTCGTCCGGCCGGCCGATCGAGCTCTCCGAACCGCATCCGACCTCGACCTGCGGAGGGATCCTGGAGGGATGTCCGTGCGCGCGCCAACGGCATGGCGATCGCGGGACGTCTGCGGGCGGCCGAACGCGCCTACCCCGGCAGGCCCGTCCACCTGGTCCCACCCGCCCGCGCGTACCCGGATCGCCGGCCCGGCCCGTTCGGTTCCGCCGCGGTGGTGCCCGCCGTGGCCTGCATCGGGGCCTTCGACTCCGCGGTGGTCGCTCGTGACCCCGACTCCGTGCTGGACGGATCCGCCCTCATCGTCGTCTGGTTCCTGCCGGCCCGGACCTTCCGGCGTACGACGCCGCGGATCCCGTGGTCCGCGCCATCCCCTGGGAGGCACTGGCCGGAGGGGTGGCCGTGATGGGCCGGCCGGGGTCTCGGTCCCCCGCGCACCCCGCGGCCGGACCCGGGGTCACGGCCGCGGGGGCGGGCGGACTAAGGACGGGTGCCCTGGTCGCGCAGGGAGCGCCACAGCAGGCGGTAGAAGTCCGCGTAGCTGCGCTCGACGTGGAGGGCGAAGGCCTGGGTCTCGGGGTGCCGTTCACCGAGGCGGTTGACCGGCACCGTCATCGCCGCGTGGTGCTCGATGTGCAGGTTGTTGCCGTTGGTGAACCACGTGCTGAGCCGACTGCCGCGGATCGAGCGGGTGTTGCGCAGCACGTCGGTCGTCTCGGTGTCGCACAGCAGGTGTTCCGGCAGCTCGACCAGGAAGTGCAGGGGGACCGCGAGGATCAGGGGGAGTACCCACAGGCGGAGGACGTACCCGCCGTCCCCGGCGGCGACCATGGCGGCCGCGCCGGCCAGGACGCATCCCAGGAGCACGTGCTCGACCACGATCCGCCGCCGCATCGCGGGCGCGACGTGCCCGAACTCGTACCTCCAGCGTCCCGTGGCCGCGCGGACGACGTCCGCCGCGACCGTGCCGAGCCGCGGATAGTCGAGCAGTCCCCGCAGCAGGGCCCGGGGGGTGAGCGGTCCCCGGGTGTCGAAGCCGAAGAACTCCGTGTCCTGCGGGGTGCCGAGGAAGCGGTGGTGCTGGAGGTGACGCACCCGGTAGTGGCTGTAGACGACGAACAGCGGCAGGCCCAGCGGGACACCGATCAGCCGGTGGGGCAGCGCCCGCCGGAACGCGGAGTGGTGCAGGCACTGGTGCTGCAGTTCCACGGCGTGGGTGAACATGGCCGCCAGCACGACGACGCCGAGGGCGGCCGTCCAGGGGTTCTGCTGAAGGGCCAGGATCGCCCCGCCCACGGTGAGGACGGCCAGCAGGGCCAGTTTGGCGACGAAGACCAGCTCGTCGGCGGGTGTCACCCTGAGCCGGGTGAAGAGCGTGGCCGGGCCGGCGGGCGAAGCGCCGTCCGGTATCGGGAGGAGCCGCTCAACGGCCACTGAGCACCACCACGTGCAGACCGGGGACCAGGCCCTCGGAGCGAGCGGTCCGGAGCAGGCCGGCCATGGCCACGGCGCCGGCGGCGGTGGGGAACGCGCCGTGCGCGGCCAGCGCGTCGCGCGCGTCGCAGAGCTCCTGGTCGTCCACGCCGAGCACGGTGCCGCCGGTGGCCGCGATCGCGGTCATCGCCTCGTCACCCTGCAGCGCGTGCCAGTTGACCAGCGGCTGGTTGTGGTCGGTGGTGGTGACGGACTCCGGGGGCAGGGTGCGGTACGGGCCCGGCCAGCTGGTCAGCACGGGGTTGTTGCCCGCCGATCCGACCGCGTTGACGGTGGTGTCCCAGCCGTACAGGTCGAGTCGGCGGCGTACGGCGATCGCGGTGGTGCCGTTGCCGACGGGCAGCCAGAGCACCGCGGGGGGCTCGTCCAGTTCGGCCCGGAGGGCGGACACGACCACGCCGTGCCCTTCGAACACGGCCTCGGCGTAGGGGCCGTCCACGTTCCCGTCGACGCAGTCCCCGGCGGCGGCGAGGCGGCGGGACTCGTCCACGGCGTCCTCGTAGGACCCGTCCACGAGGTGGACCCGGGCCCCGGCGGCGACCATGGCCGCGCCGCCGTCGCTCCAGCCGGTGGGGAGCACCACGGTGCACTCCACCCCGGCGACCTGACAGGCCGCGGCCATGGCGCGGCCGTAGTTGCCGCAGGTCGCGATGGTGACATGCCGGTGGCCGTCGGCGACCGCGCGCGCCACGACGGCGCGGGCGGCGGGCTCCTTGTGGCTTCCCGAGCCGTAGCGGGTCTCGTCCTTGACCAGCACCCGGGCGCCGGGAACGAGGGCGGATACGTCGATGAGGGGCGTGCCGAAGGCGTCCGACGGCACGGGCGCGGACAACGGGGGAGCGGGGGTGGGCATGACGATTCCTTTGGGGGAGGCGGATGTCGGGTCCGCCGCCCGGCATGGCGGTGCCGGGCAGCGGAAAAGGAGGGGGACGGTCAGGTGCGGTCCGTCACGAGCAGGGCGTCGGCGTGGCCCTGGAGGTCGTCGAGGTCGCCGATCTCTGCCGGGGGGACGGCGTCGGGAAGACCGTCCTCCAGCAGGCGCAGGCGGGTGTCGGTCCAGCCGCGGGCCGCCCAGCCCAGTTGCAGCAGTCCGCTGACGACCACCAGCAGGGCCAGTCCGCGTCCGGGGCCCGTGCCGAGCAGCACGCCGACGGTGTCGGCGAGCGCTCCGTCGGGCTCCAGGAGCGGCTGCGCGTAGTGCTCGGCGAGGGGGCCGACGACCAGGTAGCCCAGCGGCATCGTCAGCATCATCAGCGTCATGAAGATCGCCAGCACCCGGCCCTGGAGCTCCAGCCCCACCTTGGCCTGGACGAGGGCGATCCAGTGTCCGTCGGCCAGGGACTCGCCGAAGGCCAGCAGGAACATCCCGGTCACGATGAACGGCGCGCTCGCGACGCCGACCATCGCCATCGCCAGGCTGGCCACCGCCATGGAGGCGATCATCCCGGTCGCCCTGCGGGTCGTGCCGCCCCACAGGCCCATCACCAGGCTGCCGCACAGGCCGCCGGCTCCCGCCGCGCCCAGTGCCGTGCCGAGCATCAGGGGCGACTGCTCGATCAGCAGCATCGGAGTGATCACCGCGAAGCCGAGCGTGTAGAAGGCGTGGTCGATGACGAAGAAGCGCAGGGCCGCGCGGAGCCCCGGCCGGCGGGTGATGTAGCGCCAGCCGCCGGTGATCTCCTTGCCGAACGACTCGTCGCGGCGGCGGAAGAGGGTGTCGGGGAAGCGGACCAGCAGCAGGGTGGCGACGCCTGCCGCGAAGCTGCACACGTCGAGCATGATCACGCCGGGGACGCCGATCACGCCGATCAGCCCCGCGCCCATCATGGGTGCGAAGACCGTGCCCACCCCGACGCCGAGTTGGCTGACGCCGTTCGCGTGCCCGAGATACCGCTTGGGCACCAGCTGCGCCACCGCGGCGAGATAGGCGGGCCGTTGGAAGGCGCCCGCGACGGAGGTGACCGACACCGCGAGGTAGACCTGCCACATCTCCATGCCGCGGCCGAGGACCAGCAGCCCCAGGGCCCCCATCGCCACACCCGCGACCGCGTCGCTGGAGAGCATGATCACGCGGCGGTTCCAGCGGTCCGCCACGGCGCCGGCCAGCGGCCCCGCGAGGATGCCCGGGAGCATGCCCACCGCGTTCACGACGGCGAAGTCGGTGATCGAGCCGGTGCGTTGGTAGACCCAGATGCTCAGCACCAGTGTGCTGAGGCTGCTGCCGATCATCGAGAGGAACTGCCCGAGGGCCACGACGGCGAAGCGCGGCAGACTCGGACGGGTGCGGTCCGGGGCCGGTGCGGGGGTCGGTGCGGACGGCCTGATGCCGTGCGGCGACGCGTCCTGCGCGGCCGCGCGCGGTGCCGTTCGCGCCGGCTCCGGATGCCGCTGCTCGGCGTGCTCGACCAGCGTCCGCGCCAGCGGTTCCGCGTGCGACTTGACGAAGAAGTGGCCGGCCTTGGGAAGCACCGCGAGGCTGACGTCCTCCGCGAAGTGCTCCCACTCGTGGTAGCGCTCCTGGTAGAGCTCGGTCACCCGGTCCCGGGAACCCACCACGCTGAGGACCGGGGCCTTCAGCCTGGCCGTTGCGGCATCCCGGTACGCCGCGGTGTAGTACTCCTCGGCGTCCCGCGCGTCGTGCCGCACGTTGCGCAGCACGAACTGCTCCTGCTCGGGGTTCGCCAGGTCGGTGAAACCGCCGCGCGCCCGAAGGTACGACAGGTACTCCCGGTCCGAGGTGAGCCAGTCGGTGGGCAGCAGCCGGTGCAGCCAGTCGAAGAACCGTCCGGGCAGCCGTGCCGTGGGGAAGCTCGCGCCGAGCCCGACGCCCACCAGCTCGACCCCGGCGGCCTCGGCCTGGCGCGCGATCTCCAGCGTCACGGCCGTGCCCAGGCAGTGCCCGTAGAGCAGGACGGGCCCGGTCACCGACCCCAGCTCGGCGACCACGTGGGCGGCCACCTCGCTGCCCGGCAGCAGCGGGTCGTCCGGCCGGCTCAGGTCGTGGCCCGGCAGCTCGACGGCGTACAGGCCCCAGTGCGCGGGGAGTTGTTCGGCGAGCGGCCGGTACGCGATGGCGCTGCCGCCGGAGAAGGGGACCGCGACGACGGTGACGCCGCCCGCAGACCGGTCGGCGTCCCGCCGGGTCAGCCGGTGCAGCAGCCCCGCCGGCCGGTCCTCCTGCCCGGTCTCGCGCCGCGCGATCAGCTCGGCGAGCGCGCGCACCGTGGGGGTCCGGTAGAGCTCCACGAGGGCGAGTCCCGGGTCGATCCGCCGGACGATCCGCAGTGCGGCGAAGGAGTCCCCGCCGAGGGAGAAGAAGCTGTCGTCGATCCCGATCGCGGACGCGTCGACGCCCAGGCCCTCGGCCCAGATGGCGGCGATCCGGCGCTCGGCCTCGTTCCGGGGCGCGGTGCGCGCGGGCGCCTGGGCGGCGTCGGGCGGCGCGGGCAGCGCCCGCCGGTCGAGCTTGCCGTTCGGGGTGAGCGGAAGCCGGGGCAGGAACACCACCCGCGCGGGGAGCATGTGCGTGGGCAGCGCCGGCGCCAGGGCCTCGCGGACGGCGGCCTCGGTGAGTTCGGCGCCCGGTTTCCCGACCAGGTAGCCGACGAGCTGGGCGGCTCCGGAGGGCAGGGTGTGCACCGCGGCGGCGCACGCCGCGGCTTCGGGCAGGGCGCCGAGGGCGGCCTCGACCTCACCGAGCTCGACCCGGTAGCCGTTGACCTTGACCTGGTCGTCGAGGCGGCCGAGGAAGTCCACGGTGCCGTCCCGGTGGTGGCGCGCGCTGTCGCCGGTCCGGTACATCGTCGCGCCGGATTCCGGGCCGCCGGCGAACGGGTCGGGGACGAACCGCTCCGCCGTCAGCTCGGGGCGTTCGTGGTAGCCCGGCGACACCCCGGCGCCGCCCAGGTACAGCTCTCCCACCACACCGGGCGGCACCGGGGCCCCGTGGGCGTCCAGCACGTACACGCGGTTGTTGGGGAACGGCCGTCCGATCGGCAGCGGTGCCTCGGCCGGGAAGCCGTCGACGTCGCCGTCGAAGTACACGTTGTCGACCGTGACCTCGGTGACCCCGTAGGCGTTGACGACGCGGTTCCCGGGACCGACCAGGCGACGTGCCCGCTGGTACTCGCGTACGTGCCACTTCTCGCCGCCGCCGATCAGCAGCCGGACGAAGTCCAGCCGTTCGCCGGCCTCGTCCGCGTGGGCCAGCAGAGCGCGCAGCACGGCGGGGACCAGCTCGGTGCACTCGACCCGCTCGTCCCGCATGAGCGCGTACAGGGCGGCCGGGTCGAGCAGCGTCTCGCGCGGGACGACGACGAGCCGGCCGCCGGTGCACAGCGCCCGCAGCGTCTCGCCCACGAACATGTCGAAGGAGAAGCTGGCCGCCTGCTGGTACGTCCAGTCCGGATCGAGGTGGTAGGCGCGCTGCCACATGGTCACCGCGTGCACGAGGTTCCGGTGGGTCACCCGAACGCCCTTGGGGCGCCCGGTGGAGCCGGAGGTGTAGATGACGTAGGCCGGGTCGTCCGGTCCGGCCGCCGGCAGCGGGTCGCCGTCCGGCGCGGCGTCGACCAGGGCCGCGTCACGGTCGAGGGCGAGCACCGCGGTGCCCTCCGGCGCCTGCGGCGTGCCGGGCAGGTCGAGCCGGGTGACCAGGGCCACCGGGCGGCTGTCGTCGAGCATGTACCGCAGGCGGTCCCGCGGGTAGTCCGGATCCAGCGGCACGTAGGCGCCGCCCGCCTTGAGGACGCCCCACATCGCCGCGAACAGGTCGATCCCGCGGTCCAGGCAGATCGCCACCCGGTCACCGGGCCGCACACCCCGCCCGCGCAGCAGGTGGGCGACCTGGTTGGCACGGCGGTTGAGCCAGTCGTAGTCGACCGTCCGGTCACCCGAGGTGAGGGCGGGCGCGCCGGGCCGTTCGGCGGCACACCTCTCGAACAGCTCATGGAGGCCGGCCGCCTCGGGGACGCCGGTGGCGCTGTCGTTCCAGGTGTGCAGGATCGTGTGGCGCTCGGCGGCGGTCAGCACCGGCAGCCGGCCGACCTCGGTGTCCGGTGCCCCGGCCGCGGCGTGCAGCAGGGTGAGCAGATGGTCGACGAATGCCTCGACGCGCTCGCCGTCGAGGAGTTCGGCGGCGTAGTCGACGGTCAGCACCGGGCCGCCGGCCGGGAAGTCCAGCCCGATGGCGAGGTCCGCCATGGTCGCCACCGGTGCCTCGTCGCCCGCGTACGCGATCAGGGGATCGCGCGGCGCCGCCGTGTTGTGCACGGTGACGCTCACCCGGCTGAGCGGGTCGGCCCGGCCCTCGCCGGGCCGTCGCGTCGTCGCCGTGATGTCCGGCAGCGGCAGGCCCTGGTGTTCCAGGTCGCGGATGACGCCGTCCCGCACGCGGCCCATCAGTTCGGCGAACGTCGGACTGCCCGTGAGGTCCCCGCGCAGCGGCAGGATGTTGAGGAGGGCGCCGACCACGGAGTCCAGTGCGGGGTCGTCGCGTCCCGCCACGGGGGCCAGCACGACCACCTCACCGCGGCCGGTGTACCGGCCGAGCACGGCCTGCACGCCGGCCAGGACGACCATGAAGAGGCTGGCCCGGTGGTCCCTGGCGCAGGAGCCGAGGAGGTCGAGCGAGCCGGCCTCCAGCCGGCGGGTCACCCGTGCCGCGCGATGGGTCCGCAGCGCGGGGCGCGGGCGGTCCGCCGGGAGTTCCATGTCCAGGTCGGCGCCCTCGAAGCGGTCGCGCCAGTACGCGGCGAGTGCGGGGTCGGCGGCCGCGGACGCCCGGCCGCGGGACGCGATCGCGGGGAGCCGGTCGGGGGCGACGGACCGCACCTCGTGTCCTTCGGAGAGGTTCCGGTAGATCTCCGCCAGTTCGTCCCCGACGACCCCCACGGACCAGCCGTCGAACACCAAGTGGTGCACGGCGAGGAACAGTTCGTCACCGTCACCGTCACCGTCACCGTGACCGGCATCGCCGCCGTCGCCGGTCCGCAGCAGGACCGCGCGCGCGGGCGGGCCCTCGGCGAGGTCCACGGGCTCGGCGACGATCCGCCGCCGCTCCTCGGCCGCCCGCGCTTCCGCCGCCTGCGCGGTGGCGCCCCGCAGGTCGATCTCCTCGAAGGGCACGGTACGGGAGCGGTCGACGACCATCACCGGCTCGTCGCCGCGGTACGGGAAGCGGGCCAGCAGGGCGGGGTGGCGCCGGGCCAGCTCGGCCAGGGACGCGACGAGCAGATCGGTCCTGACGGGGGACGCCCACCGGTAGCGGATGCCGAGGGTGTGCACCGGCAGCCCGGTGCTCATCTGCTCGGCCATCCAGAAGTCGCGCTGCAGCGCGGTCAGCGGCAGCGTCCACTCGTCGTCCGCCGTACCGGCGTCCACCGTGTCCGCGTCCGGTGCCACGGCATCGACGCCGCCCTCCGGCGGTGCGCTCCCGCTCGCCCGGACGGCCTCGGCGACCTCGGCGAGCGTCGGCGCCGCGTAGAGCGCGCTGAGCGAGAGGTCGGTTCCGCAGGCGCGGCGCAGCCTGCTGATCATGCGGATCGCGGAGAGGGAGTCCCCGCCGAGGGAGAAGAAGTCGTCGGACGGGCCGATGCCGGTGGCGCCGAGCAGCTCCCGCCAGAGCGCGCCCACGCGGGCCTCGGGCGTGGAGTCTCCCGTGTCCACCGCGTCCACCGCGTCCACCGCGTCGACGGGCGGGGCGACCCGCGCGGCCGGGGCGCCGGCCAGCGCCGCGCGGTCCACCTTGCCCTGCACCGTCAGAGGGAAAGCGGCGTGGACCGAGAAGGCGGCCGGTACCAGGTAGTGCGGGAGCCGCGCGGCGAGCCACCGACGGATCTCGTCGGCTCGCGGGCCGCCGTCGGCGGTGACGACGTGCGCGGCGAGCCTCGGCGTGCCCGCGGCGCGGTCGACCAGGACGACGGCGTCGGCGACACCCGGCATCGCGAGCAACGCGGTCCCGACCTCGCCCGGCTCCACCCGGAAGCCGCGGATCTTGACCTGCTGGTCGAGCCGGCCCAGGAACTCCAGGCCGCCGTCCGGCAGCTGCCGCACGCGGTCGCCCGTGAGGTACTCGATCCGCCCGTCAGGACCCTCGCGGAAGCGCTCCCCGGTCAGCTCCGGACGCCCCAGGTATCCCGTGGCGAGGCCCGCACCGCCGATGCGCAGCTCACCGGGTTCGCCGGGTGCCGCCTCGGTGCCGTCGGCCGCCACGACCCGTACGGACACGCCGCTCAGCGGGGAGCCGATCGGCGGCGGCCGGTCGGCGGACCACGTCGTCAGGTCGGCGGCCGTGGCCACGACGGTGGTCTCGGTCGGACCGTAGGTGTTGAGCAGCCGGACGCCGGTGCCGACGTGCTCCTGCCAGCGGGTGACCGCGCCCGCCTGGACGGCCTCCCCGCCGATGATCACCAGGCGTACCGCGGCAGGCAGGACCGCCTCCCCGCGCGCGATCGCGCCGACGAGCTCGTGCCAGTAGGCGGTGGGCAGGTCGAGCACGGTGACGCCCAGCGTCGCGCAGCGGTCCAGGAAGAGGTCCGGACGGCTGATCATGTCCTCGTCGCGGACCACGAGCGTGGCCCCGATGGTGAGCGGGGGGAAGATCTCCTCCACACTCGCGTCGAAGCTGAGCGAGGCGAACTGCAGCACGCGGTCGGCCGGAGTGAAGCCGTAGGCCTCGGCGGCGGCACCGCAGAAGTGGGTCAGCGCCCGGCGGGGGACGACCACGGCCTTGGGCCGCCCGGTGGACCCGGAGGTGAAGATGACGTAGGCGGGGTCCTCCGGCGCGGCGGGCGCCGCGGGCGGGAGCGGCGCGCCGGCACCGTTTCCGGCCACCGCGTCCACGGCCAGTACCGCGGTGCCCGCGGGCAGGGAAGGCGCGGCGCCGTCCGCTCCCGCGGCCGGCACCAGAACCAGCCGGGGCGCGGCCTCCTCGATCATCAGGGCGAGACGGGCCGGCGGGTACCCCGGGTCGAGCGGCACATAGCCGGCGCCCAGGCGCAGGACGGCCAGCATCGCCGCGACCGCGTCCCGGCCGCGCCCGAGGCACAGTGCGACGAGATCGCCCGGACGCACTCCCGACGCGGCCAGCGAATCGGCCAACCGGGCGGCGGCGGAGAGGAGTTCGGCGTAGGTGACCCGGCCCGTGGCATCGACCACGGCCGGCACGTCGGGTGCTCGCAACGCCTGCGCCTCGATCGCGGCGAGCACGCCGAACGGTGCCCTGCCGACCCCGTTCGATCCGGCCGTATTCACGGCTTGTGTACCACGCACACGATCTCCTCGGAGCTGTCGACGCAACTTCGGCTGCTGGGCGCGGAACGCCTCGGAGAATGTGTGTGACCTGCGCAACCCGCATGTGAAGGCCCCGGATCGATTGACGAGCGATCACGTGAATGGAACATGTGATCCGGTCATTTGTGCGTGGCTGCGGAGCAGGGCTGATGATTCATCAATTGCCGTCGCTTGCAGGGAAGTAGACGTTTTGACGGCTTTCCCTGAACGGTGCCGGCGGTATTCGTCCCGGTAACCCGGTGGTCAAGGAATGGTCATGCGGCGGTAAACGCCCGCCGTCCGGTCACCGCTTCGGACGGCTTCCCGGCGTGCGCTCAGAGTTCCCCGAGGACCGCGCCGAACTCGAGCTCGGTGCGGGAGCGTTCCTGCAGTCCGCGCTCGAAGAGCGCGGCGACCCGGGCCCCGCTCGCCGGGTCGCGGGCCAGGATCTGGAAGAAGCCGGCGTCGACGTGGACGTCCTCCTTGGGGGCGAGCCCCGCCGCGTTGATCCGGCGCTTGGCTGTGCGCACGGCCGCCTCGGGGAACGAGGCGATGCGCTCGGCGAGGTGCTCGACGTGGGGGGCCAGGTCCTCGTCGGCCAGCGCCTTGTTGACCAGGCCGGCGCGTTCGGCCTCGCGCGCGTCGATGTCCTCGGACCCCAGGATGATCTGCATGGCCAGGCCGCGGCCGGCGAGCCGTACGAGGTGCTGGACGGCACCCGCGCCGGGGAAGGTGCCCACGCCGACCTCGGGCTGCCCGATCACCGCGCGCTCCACGGAGGCGAAGCGCATGTCGCACGCGTAGAGGAACTCGGCGCCGGCGCCGCGCGCCCGGCCTTCGAGGACCCCGATCGTGACGGGCCGTGCCTCGCTGAGCCGCCGGAAGAGCGCGCCGAGGCTGACGTCGTCGGGGCCGCCGGAGGTCGCCGCCTTCGCCGTGTACTCGGCGATCCGCTCGAGGTCGACGTGCGGGACGAAGAAGTCGGGGTCGCCGCTGCGGAAGACGACGACTCGTACGTCCCCGTGGGTCTCGGTGTCGTCGAGCAGCGAGATCAGGTCCGCGACGAACCGTTCGTCGATCAGGTTGATCGGCGGGTTGGCGATCGTCGCCCAGAGGACCCCGTTGCGCAGTTCACCCTTGATCGTCGCGTAGTCCCAGGTCATCGGTCCGCGTCTCCTCCGGCAATTCTACTTGCTTTCTGCAAGTGACATGTCTACCTTGACATCGATACTTTCTCTTTGCAAGTGAGATTTCCGGGAATCCCGGGGCGCGCCCGCCCCGCCGCTCCCGGCACCGCCGCACCGTCACCACGTGAGGAGGCTCGACATGGTCGAGCGCACGGAAGAGCTCATCCACCTCCCCGACGGGACGGTGCTCAGCGCCTGGCTGTTCGTGCCCGACGGGCCCGGGCCGCACGCGGCCGTCACCATGGCGCACGGCTTCGGGGGCACGAAGTACCACGGCATCGAGCCGATCGCGCGCGAGCTCGCGGAGGCCGGCTTCGTCGTCTCGCTCCATGACCACCGCGGCTTCGGCGAGAGCGGCGGCGAGCCGCGCCAGGACATCGACCCGTACCGGCAGATCGAGGACTGGCGGCGGGTCATCGCCCATCTGCAGACCCTCGACGCGGTCGACCCCGACCGGATCGGGCTGTGGGGCACCAGCTACTCCGGCGGGCACGCCCTCGTCCTCGCGGCCACGGACCGGCGGATCAAGGCCGTCTACTCGCAGGTGCCCACCGTCAGCGGCTCCCAGAGCAGTCTGCGGCGCGTACCCCCGCACCTGGTCGGCTCCCTGGAGGCGGAGTTCGCCGCGGACGAACTGGCCCAGGCCCGGGGGGAGGCGCCGGCCTCCGCACCCTTCGTGAGCGACGACCCGGCCGTGACCGCGTCCTACCGGAACGCGGACGCCATCCGCTTCTACCTGGAGCACGACATGCCCGAGGGCGTCTGGGAGAACCGGGTGACGCTCCAGTCCAACCGGCGTTCCAGGTCGTACGACCCCGGTCACTGGATCGACCGGATTTCGCCGACCCCGCTGATGATGCTGGTCGCCACGCACGACACCGTCGCTCCCACCGACCTGGCTCTGAGCGCCTACGAACGGGCGCTGGAGCCCAAGGAGCTGGTCATCATGCCCGGCGGCCACTTCGACCCCTACACCGGTGCCGGCTTCCGGACGAGCACGACCGCGGCGGTGCGGTTCTTCCGTGGGCACCTGCGGACGGAATGAGACGGCCGGACGCGGAACACCCTTGCTCTACAATCGCAAGTGAGCCGTGAGGGGAGTCACCGATGAAGCGTCGAGAGCTGGGGGATTCGGCCTGTCCCATCGACCGGTCGCTGTTCGAGGTCGGTGACACCTGGACGCTGCAGATCCTGCGGGACGCGATGCACGGCGTCACGCGGTTCACGGACTTCAGCAAGAACATCGGGCTGGCCACCAACGTGCTGACCGCGCGGCTGCAGAAGCTGGTGGCGGTGGGGATCTTCGAGATCCGCGAGTCGGGGCTCGGCAACTCCCACGAGTACGTGCTGACCGAGAAGGGCCGGGACTTCCACACCGTGCTGGCGGCGTTGCGGCAGTGGGGTCAGAAGCACCTGTTCGACGACGACGAGCCGATGAACCGCGTCATCGACGCCCGTACCGGCCAGCAGCCGGAGCCGTTGACGCTCACCGCGGCGGACGGCAGGGAACTGACCGCCGACGACATGCTCCTGGTCCGGTCGCGCGCCGCGGACCCCATCGAGTCCGCCGTACCCGTCGACACTCCCCGCCGTCGCGAGGCGCGCGCCGGCCGCCCCCGCCGGTCCGCCCGCGCGGAGGGCTGACACCGTCCGCGCGAGGGGGGCCGCCGGGCTCCCCCGCGTGCACGGCGGCTCGCCGGCTGCTCTCAGCGCCCGGCGGGCAGACCGAATGCGATGCGCGCGACGACCGGCAGGTGGTCGCTGCCGGTCGCGGGCAGGGTGCGGATGCGGCCGACGGTCGCGGCGCGGGCCATGACCTGGTCGATCCGGGCCATCGGGAAGGCGGCGGGATAGCTGAGGGCGAAGCCCCGCTCCGCGACGTTCATCCGCGTCGTGAGCGGGGCCAGTCCGCGGTCGTCGACGGTGCCGTTGAGGTCGCCGAGCAGGACGACCGCCCCGAGTTCCTCGGCGGCGAGTGCCGAGCCCAGCAGGCCCGCACTCTCGTCGCGCCGGGCGGACCCGAGGCCGCCCGGGCCGAGCCGCACCGAGGGCAGGTGCACGACGTACACCGCGACGCGGCCGCGCGGCGCGTCCACCACCGTCCGCAGAGCGCGATTCCAGTCCTCGGTGATCCCCCGCGGTTTGATGTCCAGTGCCCGGGTGCCGGTCAGCGGGCGCTTCGACCAGAGCCCGACAGTGCCCCGGACCGCGTGGTGCGGGTAGCCGTGGGCGAGGGCCCGCTCGTAGAGCGGGAGCGCCGGGGGCGTCAGCTCCTCCAGCGCGATGAGATCGGGCCCGGCGGAGGCCAGGGCCCTGGCGGTGCCCGCCGGGTCGGCGTTCTCGTCGCTGACGTTGTGCTGCACCACGACCAGGTGGTCCGGGCCGGGCTCCGCCGCGGGCAGGAGCAGCCCGCCGAACACGTACGTCCAGGCGGCCGCCGGCAGGAGGAGGGCCGCCGACGCGGTGGCCGAGCGGCGCAGCAGCGCCGGGACGAGCAGCGCCACGACCGCCAGGCCGAGCCACGGCAGGAACGACTCCAGCAGACTGCCCAGCCGCACCACGGAGTTGGGAACCGCCCGGTGGAAGAGCAGCAGGCATGCCGTGACCACGGCGAGTGCGGCGACCACGCGCCCTCGTGCCCGGGGCGGCCGGGCCGACGGGCCTGCGGCGTCCCCGCGCGCGTCCCCTGCCGCGCTGACCGTCGGCGTCGTGCCGTCGCCCGCCCGTGCCTGTTCCACCGTATGGCCCGTCCTCGTCGTCTCACTCCTCAGGACGAGCCGACGGGGGAATCAGTTGCCGCGGCCTTTCTGCCGGAGGGCGACGAACCGGAGAACGGGCCGCAGGGCGGAGCATGTTGGCCGGTCGATCCGGTCCGGCCGGCCGCGTGGCCGCGCGGGCGGCCGGAGCGGGGCAGCCGGAGCCGGACCGGGCCATTGGTATCGTGAACGGGACAGGACAGAACACCCTTACGACCCCCGCGGCACGCACGCACAGGCCCCCGCGCAGTCCCCGGCGCACACAAGGCATGATCAGCACCCTTGCATGGACTGGATGAACCCCACTACGGCACGCACCCCGGTCAGCCCCGTCTTCGTGGGCCGGGAGGCCGAGCTCGCCGAACTGGTGCGGGCCGCCCGTGCCGCGGAGGGCGGCGACTCCCAGGCCGTGCTCGTGCGCGGCGAGGCAGGGGTGGGCAAGACACGCCTCGTCGAGGAACTGCTGCGGGCACTTGAGCCCGGGGCGGCGGCCGTCGTGGCAGTCGGAGGGTGCATCGAGGTCGGGGGCGACGGATTCCCGTTGGCACCGTTCTCCGAGGTCCTGCGGACCCTGTGGCAGCGGTTCCGCGACGAGGTGCGTGCGGCGAGCGCCGGCCAGGAGGCTCTGCTCGCGCGGGTCCTGCCGGACGCGGAGCTCCCGGTGCCCGCCGTGCACCGGGAGGGCGACATGACGCGGCTGTTCGCCCTGATCACCCGCGTCCTGGAGCGGCTGGCGTCGGAGCGGCCGGTGGTGCTGGTCATCGAGGACCTGCACTGGGCCGACGCGTCCACCCGTGATCTGCTGGGCTTCCTGTTCCGCACCCGACGCACCGGCAGGCTCCTGATCGTGGGGACCTACCGGTCCGACGACGTCCGCCGCGGGCATCCGCTGCGCCCGCTGCTGGCGGAGCTGGACCGGCTCCGGTCGGTGCGCCGCGTGGACCTGTCCCGGTTCTCCCGCGGCGAGGTCACCGGGCAGCTCACGGGCATCCTCGGCGCGCCGCCGGACCCGGACGTGGTGGACGACATCTTCGCCCGGTCCGACGGCAACGCCTTCTTCGTGGAGGAGCTCGCCCGCGCCCACCGCGACCACGTCGGCACGGGGCTGGACGATCTGCGCGACATCCTGCTGACCCGGCTGGAAACGCTGCCGGAGGCCAGCCAGCGGGTCGTGCGCACGGCCGCCCAGGGCGGTGCCGTGATCGGGTACCCCCTGCTGAAGGCCGTGGCGGGGCTGCCCGAGGACGCGTTGATCGACGCGCTGCGCGCCGCGGTGCTCGCGCAGATCCTCGTTCCCGAACCGAACGGGACGGACTACCGGTTCCGGCACTCGCTGGTGCGCGAGGCGGTCGGCACGACCCTGCTGCCCGGCGAGCAGGCCCTGATCAACCGTCGGTACGGCGAGGCGCTGGAGGCGGACCCATCGCTCGTACGGGCCGAGGAGCTGACCGGCCGGCTCGCCCAGCACTGGCACGCGGCCGAGGACGACGTGAAGGCGCTGTACATGAGTGTCGCGGCGGCCGAGGAGGCGCGGAACCGGTGCGCCTACGCCGACCAGTTGTTCCTGCTGGAGCGCGCCCTGCACCTGTGGGACCGGGTGGCGCAGGAGGACCGCGCGGACCTGCCCGCGCTGCGGTTCCCGGCGACGTACCCGAACGGGGCGCCCGGCGAGGAGGGCCCCTGCCACCAGCACCTGATAGCCACGGCGACCGTCGCGGCCATGCACAGCGGTGACTTCGAGCGGGCGCTGCACCTGGTCGACACGGCGCTGGAGGACCTGTCTGCGGTGGAGACGGAACACCCCCTGTACGTCGCGTGGTTCTGGATCCAGCGTTCGCGTCTGGTCGAAGGGCTGAGCCGGGGGGACGGCTGGCACGAGGTGCAGACCGCCCGGAAGGCGGTCGCGGCCCTGCCGCCGTCGGTCGTCGGGGCGGAGGTGCTGGTGCGTGTCGCCAACTGGGGCGCGATGCACCGTCCCGGACCCGGCAGCCGGGCCGACGCCGAGGAGGCGGTGGAGTACGCGACCCGGGCGGGCGCCGAGGAACTGGCCCTGCACGCCCGCCTGACGCGCTGCATGCTGGACGCCGACACCGACGCCGACGGCAGCGTCGTCGACGAGCTCTACGCGGTCCGGGAACGGGCCGAGGAACTCGGCGAACTCACCATCGCCGGCCGCGTGAACCAGAACCTGCCGTCGGTCCTGGAGGGAGTGGGCCGCTCGAAGGAGGCCCTGGCGGCGGCCGACCACGGCATCGCACTGTGCCGCTCGCTCGGTCTGACCGACCGCGAGGCATGGGTCCACTCCAACCGGTCGTTCAGCCTCGTCTCGCTCGGCCGCTGGGCCGAGGCCGCCGCGGCGCTCGACGAGGCGGCCGCCCTGGCCCGCGCCCGCCTGCCGCGCTGGACGTTCGAGGCGCGCCGCGCGGTCCTCCTGCTGCTGCGCGGCGAGGTGGACGCCGCCGCGGCGCAACTGGACCTGGCCGAGGAACTGCGCGGCACCGAGAAACTGCAGGCGCAGTTCCTCGTCGCGCTCAGCCACTGCACGCTGGAGATCGCGGCGCGGCAGGGCCGGCTCGCCGACGCGCGTGCCGAGTTCCTGCGCGCCGACGACGCCGGACTGACCCACGGACCGGTCCGCTGGGCGCTGCCCATGCTCTGCACCGCCGCGGCCGTCGAGGGCGCGGCGCGCCGCTCCGCGCCCGGCGGCGCGTCACCCGAGGTCCTCGCCCGTCTGCACCGCGCCGCCGCACGCCAGGAGGCCGTCCTGCCGGTCTCGGTCGCCTACGGCCTGCTGCTGCGGGCCGAGTTGCTGCACGCGGAGGGGGACGACGACCCGGGTCCGTGGTCCGCCGCCGTCGCCGCCTTCGCCGGGACCGAACGCAGCTACGAGTCGGCCTGGGCGCTTTTCGGCGAGGGGCGGGCACTGCTCGCCGGCGGGCGGCGCGACGCCGAGGCCCACGACCGTCTGACCCGCGCGCACGCCATCGCCACCCGGCTCGGCGCGGGCCTTCTCCTGTCCGACATCGGGCAGTTGACGGGCACGACCGGCGCCGCCGGCGCGACCGGCCCGGCCCCCGTGCCGGAGCCCTCGTCCGCCGCGGCGTCCGGGCGCGCGGAGAGCGGCGCCGCGGGCACCGACGGGCTGTCCTCCTTCGGACTCACCCCGCGCGAGTCCGAGGTGCTGGAGCTGGTGGCCCGCGGGTACAGCAACCGCCGCATCGCGGAAGAGCTGTTCATCTCGCAGAAGACCACCAGCACCCACGTCTCCAGCATCCTCGCCAAGCTCGGCGCCTCCGGCCGCACCGAGGCCGCGGCGATCGCCTACCGGCACGGGTTCTCCACACCCCTGTGACCCGTGCGGCGGAACTCTCCTCCGGCGTGACGCGGCGTCAGAAGCCCAGGGCCTTCGTCGTGTAGGCGCACTCGGTGTAGATGTAGCCGGACTTGAGCTTGGCCGTGTCGGTCGCGGGGGTCGTGCCGAGGCCTGCACTGGACCTGTGCAGGAAGTACGTGGTGCCGACCGGCAGCCGGATGGTCCGCTGCGGGTAGTGCCTGGAGGTGTTCTGGCAGGGCTTGAACCCCAGCAGACTGGGTTCCAGCAGGGAGTACGTGGTGCAGCTGCCGCAGGCGCCGAGTGTGAGGCTTCCGGTCACCGGGCCGGTGTAGTAGACGGTGACCGGGTGCGGGCTGTCGTTCTTGATCGTGACGGAGATGCTTCCGCCGGAGGCCAGGGTCGGCAGGTGCTTGCCCGCCGCGGGCACCTCGCTCGCGACCTCCGCCGCTATGGCGAACTTGCGGGCCAGCGCGCGGCGACGGTCGGTCTTGTGGCCGGCGACGAACGTGTTCATCGTCTGCGCCGCCGCGTCGAAGTCGCCGTCCTTGTACTGGTCGACCCCGCAGGTGTAGACGCCGGAATCGGCGCTCTTCGTGGCCCGGCCGGCCTGCTTGGCGAGGGATTCGTCCACGCCTGCCGTGCCTCCCCGCAGTCCCCGCACCTGGGTGCCGAGGGAGCGCAACCGGTCCACGGCCGCGCAGGGGTCGGAGCCGCCCACGGCCTTCACCGCCTTGTCGACGGCCGAGCCGATCGCCGGTGCGACCTCGGCCGCCTGCGCCGAGTCGGGGAAGGCGCTGAGCAGATCGCCGAAGAGCCCGGTCCATCCGGTGGCGTTCGTGGCCATGCCCTGCGCCCCGCACTCGTAGAGCGAGGTCGCCAGACGGTCGTCGGGCCACTCGGCCAGGGTGCCGAGATCCTTCTTGCCGATGCTGGCCGGGACCGTCCGCAGGTAGGTCAGGCCCGGGATCGCGCCGCAGTAGTCCTTCTGCTCGTAGGCGGCGCCGACCGTCGTGTAGTACGTCTTGAGCCGGTCGGGCACCTCGGCGGCGGCCCGGGAGTCCGGGTGGTCGGCCCTGAGGTCGCGGTAGGCGCGCAGGGCCTTGCGGTAGCCGGCCTCCGCCGTGCCGAACTCCCGGCCCTCCCCGGCCCGGACGAGCCGGTCGGCCTGGTCGAGCCGGTCCAGGAGCATCTGCTCGGTGGCCTCGTCGCGCGCCATGTCGTACAGCACGACGCCCCCGGCGGGCACGGCCAGCAGCACCAGGCCCAGCGCGATCGCCACGGGGGACCCCGTGGGCCATGCCAGCCGGGTCCGCAGACCGGCGAAGGCGCCGTGGATCGCCGCGAGCGCGAGGAGGACGAGGTAGCCGACGACCACCCCGGAGGGCACGCCGTCCGGGTCGGCGGGCAGCGCCACGAGCAGCAGCACGCCGGTGGCGAGCCAGCACGCGGCCATCAGGCCCCAGCGCCGCAGCAGGGCGTAACCGAGGCCGAGGCCGGTGAGGTTGAGCAGGGCGACCGCCGCGGCCCGGAGACCGTCCGCGGGCGCGGGGGGCGGGGACGGCGGGGTGGAGGGCATGGGCGGGATCACGAACCCGTACGGATTGCTGTGCGGACTCTGGTGCGCGTTGCCGTAAGGATTGCCGTAGGGGTTGCCGTACGGATTGCCCTGCTGTTCCTCGGACATGGCGGTTCCCCCCGTCGACAATGCCCGAATGTTTTCAACTTGTCAGTGTACGGACGACAGCCCCGCCCCGACAGTGGATTCGAGGGCGCAATCGGGCCGACGACCGCCCGGCCCGCCCGGTAGCCTGCGGGCCGTGACCGTCTCACCTGTGGCTCCTGACGATGCCGAGGTCGCGGCAGCCGCGGCGCGTGCCGGCGCGGACGTGGTGCGCGCCATGTACGGCAGGCAACTCACCCGGATCGACAAGGGCGCGGGGGACTTCGCCACCACCGCCGACGTGGCGTCGGAAGAGGCCATCCTCCGCGTCCTCCGTGCCGCCCGGCCCGATGACGCGGTCCTCGGTGAGGAGGGCGGACACCAGGGCGCCGCCGGCGCCGCGCGTCAGTGGCTGGTGGATCCCCTGTGCGGCACGCTCAACTACGCGGTCGGCAGCATGCTGGTGGCGGTGAACGTGGCGCTGCGGGGCGGCGCCGCCGCGGTCGCGGACCCGTTCAGCGGCGAGGTCTTCCTCACCGACGGCCAGACGGCCCGGGTGCGGCGCGACGGCACCGAATCGAGGTTGGCGCCCACCGCCGCCACCCGGCTGGTGGACGTCAACCTGGATCCGCCGTTTCCGGGCGCGCCCGGATTCCGGGCCGTGGACCTGCTGTCGCACCCCGAGTTCGTCGAGCGGTTCCGGCCCCGGGTCGTGTCCACGACGCTGGCGCTCACCTGGGTCGCGGCCGGCAAGCGCGCCGCGTACGTCACCGACGGCGGCGACCTGTCCGGGAGCGTGCACTTCGCCGCGGGCATCGCCGTGTGCCGCGCCGCCGGCTGCGTGGTCACGGGGATCGACGGCGCGCCGATCGGGCGGGCGGGACGCGGACTCGTGGTGGCCGCCGACACCGGGACCCACGCGTCGCTGCTGGCGATGATCGGCGGCCGGTAGGGGCGGTCGGACAGCGGTCCTGGTGACCCGCTCGGAGACTTCCCGCAGACGGCGGCGTTCGGCGTCGGTGGCGCTGCTCAGCGGTGTGCGCATCCGGTGTTCGGCGGCCGGATCGGTCGCGGACGTCAGGGCGGGCAGTCCGCGGTGGCGGCGGTGCCGGCCGTGACGGTGCATGCCGGGAGCGCCCGGATGAGGCGGACCTGTGGGGTGTCCTTGGGGCGGCCCCGCTCCGCGCCGCCGCCCGTCGTGCGGCGTTCACTGGGCCGGGACCTCGTGAACCGTACCCCTGCCATGGGACGCGGATCACCCGTCGTCGCCCCTGCGACCGCCCTCGGCTCCGCCGCGGAGACCCCCCCGACACCCTCGAACGCCTCACGGAGCACGCCGCCGGGGCACTGGGTCACGGCGTCCTCACCGCCGTTCCGGGCGACTGGCGGCGTGCGCCGCCGGCGCATGCCTGCACCGGCAACGCCGGTCAGAGCTGCGTCGCCCCCGCCCGGGTGATCGGTGGCCGCCGGGGCCCGGGACTGCCTGGCGGGGCGGGACTTCGGCCCGCTGCTCACCGTGCAACGGGCCGAGGACCCGGATGCGGCCGTCGCCCTGGCGCACGCGGTGCCGCGGGCGCCGCCGGCGAGCGTGCGGACCCGTGACCTGTCCGCGGACCTCGACCTCGCCGGCCGGCTGATCGCGGGCGAGGTCCGGCTCGACTGCCGTCCGGTGCAGACCGCCGAACTCCCGCACTGCGGTCGCTGCGCCTCGGGCCGCGCCACCGACCTCAGCACGCCGGCCCCGCACGAGGAGCAGCGCCCCAAGACGGTCACGGACGGCTCAGCCCGTCATCGTGACCGGAGCGCCGGTGAACGCGTCGAGGAGCAGCCGCCCGCCGAGCGGGCGGTCCAGACGCACCGTCACGGGGTCGACGAGCAACTGCATCGTGCACGGACCGTCGTCGACGCCCCGGACGCCGCCGGAGAGCACCACGCTGTCACGGGTCTCCAGGACGTCGACGGTCGGACCGTCGTCGCAGGCGCCGTGCGCCGCCCCTACGGTGACGGATCGGCCGTCCTCGGCCACCGACCGGAGTCCGTACAGCGGCGACCCGCTGTCCGTTCCCTCCGACAGCGACCGGACCGGGGCCCGCGGGGGCTTCGACGGGGCGACCGCCACGCGCTTGAGCGGGGTGTCGTACCCGTCGAGGGTGAACAGCCAGGCGGGGACCCGGGCCGGACCCCGGCTGGTGTTCAGGGTCGTCGTGCCGAGGACGGCCTCCGTCACGGTCAGAGGGGCGTCGCCGGCGCCGGGACCGTCGTCGTCGCGGTCCAGGGTCTCGTAGGCCTGTCGCGCCGTCATGATCGTGGCGGGAAGCGACGCACCGCTCGTCCACCGGATGTGCCCGTGCCGGGCCGTGCTGCCCGGCAGCGCTCGGCGCAGGGTGAAGTTCCGGTGCAGGTAGGCGAGTTTGTCCTCCTCGTTGTGGAAGGCACCGTCCGGCAGCCGGACGGCGTCCTCCAACGGGTAATAGCCCTCCCGCCACGCCCGGGCCGCCTCCGTGCCCTTCCAGGCGTCGGCCACCTGCCGCATACGCGGTGCGGCCGCGTCCGCTCCGACGGTGGTCCCGCACCCGGCCGACCCCATGGTGAACAGGCAGAGCACACCCAGCAATGCGAACGATCTCATGAGGCCCCCCGGACGTGGTGCGGGGATTCCCGCGATGTTCCTGAGACGGACCTCGCCTGCGCCGGGTTCCGTTCGCGGTCCCTCAACCGCTGGTCCCGGCGGTGATCCCGAACGGGTCCTGCGGCGCCCCGTCGCCGTCGGCCGGCAGATCACCGCGCTCGACAGGCCCCGGCCCGACGCCGCCGGTCGGCAGTACCCCGGCGAGCTCGCGGTCGTCCGCCTGATGAGCGTGCTCCGCCGCCCGACGGAGAACGTCGCGGGTGACACCGGCCCGGTCCCCGCTCAGCCGGATCACCCGTCCGCCGTCCTGGAACACGTACTCATGACCGGTCCCCGACGCGCGGTACCAGCTCTCGTCGTCCTGCTCGCACGACCCCCGCTCGGTCGCGGGCCGGGTGTCGGGATCGGTGCAGGCCACGGGGTCGCCCCTGCGCTCGTCCACCCGTATCGCGATCATCCCGCCGCCGGGCGAGGAGGAGAAGGCCCCGTAGCCGTGGTCGCCGACCACACCGACGGACTGGGCCGCGAGGGTGTATCCGGGCACGTCGGTCACGTAGACCATGTCCCGTTCGATGCCCAGCGCCCGGGCCCGGGCCTCGAGTTCGGGGCGGTTCGCCGACTCCGTCCCACAGGCGGCCGACGTCACCACCACCGGCAGGAGGAGCAGCGGCAGGGCCCTTCGCAGGTGCGTCATGCGTCCATGATCCCGCCCGCGCCCACGTCACCGCACGGCTGTACCGGGGTAGCGTGCAGGACAAGGGGAGAGGGGGCCGGCGGCATGGTGCTCTGGAACGGGGTCGACTTCACCGCGGACGGGCGTGAGCCCACCACGGCCGAGGAGTTCTACCAGATCGGCCGGTACTGCTGGGACAGCGGGCAGTACCGCGCGGCCGCGGCCTTCTTCCTGGAGCCCGCGGCGAACGAGGGCCACGCGCTCGCGGGGGAGTTGCTGGGCCACGTCTGCTTCACCCAGGGGGACCGGGCCGGGGCCGTCCCCTGGCTGCGCCGCAACCCCGGCTCGCCCAGGGCGGCGTACTACCTGGGCGTCCTGCACCACCAGGGCTGCCCCGAGGCCGGCATCCCGCAGTCCTTCGACGCGGCCGCCGAGTGGTACCGGCGCGCGACCGCACTCGGCGAACCCGAGGCGATGCTGGCGCTGGGCGACATGTACCTGGAACGCCTGGTGCGACTCGACCGGGCCCCGGTGGACCACGCGCTGGAGTGCTTCCTGCCGGCCGCGCGGGCCGGCCACCCGTACGCGCAGTACCGCGTCGCCGACCTGTACCGGACCGCGTACGCCGACCTCCAGCGCGCCGCCCACTTCTACGGACTGTGTCTGGCCAACCCCGCGAGGGAGCGGCACGCGCTGAACTCGCTGATGACCCTTCAGAGCGAGGCGTTCCTCCGGGAAATCCGCTCGACCCAGGAAACGCGCCGGCTGGATCAGCGACGCGACACGGTCAACCCCGAGCGGCCGCACGACGCGTCGTACTGACGGACCGCCGCGCGCGCCTCCGCCGGGGCCCGGTGTCACCGGGCCCCGGCAGCGGGGAGCGTCAGACCAGGTCGGGACGCTGCCACTGCTCGCCCAGCACGTGGTGTGCGAGGAAGCCCAGGACGGTGGCGTACCAGAGGCGGATGTTGTTGGGCTTGGTGATCCAGTGGCCCTCGTCGGGGAAGTACAGGAACTTCGCCGGGACTTCGAACCGCGCCAGGTCGTTCCAGAGGGCCAGGCCCTCGCCGATCGGCACCCGGTAGTCCTTGTCGCCGTGGATCACCAGCATGGGGGTGGTGATGTTCGCCGCCCGCAGGTGCGGCGACTCCCGCTCGTACCGCTCGGTGTTCTTCAGCGGGTCGCCCTGACGGCGCATCCAGTAGGCCGGGAAGTCGGTGACCTGCGCGAAGCTGTACATGTTCCACAGACTCGCGTGGGTGACGATCGCCTTGAAGCGGTCGGTGTGGGTGGCGATCCAGTTGGCCATGTAACCGCCGTAGGAGCCGCCCATCATCGCGGTGCGCTCGCCGTCCAGGTCGTCGCGTCGCAGTGCGGCGTCGGTCAGCGCCAGCACGTCCTGGTACGAGGCACCGCCCCAGTGCGCCCAGCCGCGCTCGTGCATGTGCTGCCCGTAGCCGGTGGACAGCGCCGGGTCGGGCAGCAGAACCGCGTAACCGGCGGCCGCGGCCACCCAGGGGCTCCAGCGCCAGTGCCAGGCGTTCCAGCTGGTCTGCGGGCCGCCGTGCACCCACAGCAGCAGCGGCGCCGGGGTGTCGGGGCGGGCGTCCTGCGGCAGCACCAGCCAGGCGCGCAGTGCCGTCCCGTCCTCGGCGGTGGTGTGCACCTCGGTGAGGCTGCCGGGCAGTGCGGCCGGCTGCCCGGGGCTCGGCAGCGTCACCGGCTCCTGCCCGGACGCCGCGGCGTCGAGGCGTACGGGCGCGGGCGGGCTGTCCACGGCCGAGCGCAGCGCGTACAGGGTGGCCCCGTCGGGGCTCGCCACCACGTCGGAGTAGGCGCCGGACGTGGTGAGTCTGACGATGTCGCCGCTGCCGGTGGAGAGCCGGAAGACGGGTGCGTGTCCGCCCTCGTCGGCGGTGAACCAGACCACCGGCGTGCCGTCCTCGCCGGGCACCGGGGAGACCACCGGGGCGCCCGGCCACTGCTCGAAGGCGGGCAGCAGATCGCGCCCGGGGTCCTGGTCGTCGGTCGCGTCGGCCAGCCACAGCGTGACGTCGCCGGGGCTGTCCCAGGTGATCCGGCGCTCGCGGACGCAGACCAGGTGGCGGCTGTCCGGGGTGAAGGCCGCGGCGCCGAACTCGGCGTCGGGGGCCTCCAGGACCCGCAGCTGCTTGCCCGTGGCGGCGTCCACCACCACGACGGCGTCGCGGATCTCGTCGGGGAGTGTGCCCAGGGCCGCCGTGTAGGCGATCAGGGAGCCGTCGGGGGAGACCGCGATGTGCCCGGAGCCGCCGATCCGGCGGGCACCGCAGTCCACCATGACGGACGGCTCGGCGCCGGCGTCCGGGACGCCGAACACGTGGGGGACGGCGGGGCCCAGGTCGTGGTCCCAGTACCGCACCGGCACCGACTCGTGCAGGATCGCGGAGACCTTGGCCTTCCGGCGGGCCTCGCGCAGCCGCTCGTCCTGCTCGGCATCCGCCGCGCCGGGCAGCAGACCGGCCGCCAGGGCGATCCGGGCCGCCGCGGTGGCCGTCGCGTACCCGTCGATCCCGCCGGCCCTGACGAGCAGCTGCGACGCCTCGCCGCCCTCTGCCGGCAGGCTCCACAGGGCCGCCTCCTGCTTGTCGTCCGCGCCCTCACCGGGGTCGGCGGCCGGGCGGGAGGAGAGGAAGAGCAGGGTGCCGTCGGGCAGGAACCCGGGGGCGGACTCGCCGCGACCGGACCGGGTGAGCCGCCGGGCCGGTCGTTCACCGGAGGGGTCGACCTCCCACAGTGCGCCGATGAAGCGGGTGCGGTCACTGGACAGTTCCTGAACCGCCGTCACCAGACGGGTTCCGTCCGGTGACAGGGCCAGCGAGGAGACCCGGGGCAGCGCGATGAACGCCGCCAGGTCGTGGAATGGAGTGGATTCAGGCATGGGGATCATCCTCCGTCCCGCGGCGGACCCGCACCAGCCCTTTGTCAGGCGTGGAGCAAAGCTTGGCGCTCGGGGCGGGCGCGGCACGTGAGGCCCCCGCTGCTGCCGGGGGTGGGCCGGTGACCTGCCGTCCGCCTCAGCCGCCCGCGGTCACGGCCTTGAGCTCGGCCAGCGAATCCCGCATCAACTGCGGCAGCCCGCGTTCCTCGGCCGCCGCGATCCAGCGCTCGAAGCCCACCTTGAAGACGGCGATCCCCGCCTCGGCGGTCAGGCTCGCGGTCGAGCGCGCGACGCCGCGCCGGTGCAGGGCGTCGGCGAGCGCGGCCGCCATCGACGCGAGCTTGATCAGCTCGCGCTCCTGGAGCTCGGGGTTGCCCACGATGACGGCCTGCCGCAGCCGTGAGTGCTCCCGGCGGCCGTCGAACGCGGCGGAGACGGCGTCGAGGCCCGCCGCCACCGCGTCGATGGGGGCCGCGGACTCCGGAGCCCCGGCGACCGCCTCCACGAACAGCTCCTGCAAGGTGCCGGAGCCGTCGAACAGCACCTCGCGCTTGTCGGCGTAGTGCCGGAAGAAGGTCCGTTCCGTCAGGCCGGCCCGCTTGGCGATCTCCGCCACGGTGGTCTGCTCGTAGCCACGCCCGCTGTAGAGCTCCAACGCCGCTCTCGCCAGGCGTCCACGCGCGTCCGGCTCCCATCTGCCCATGCGCAGATCCTACGTGATGACAGTGCCTGACATCAGGTGCTAGCGTCGATGACAGCAACTGACATCAACAGTCTGGGGTTCTTCCCATGCGCATCTTTGTGACCGGCGCGTCCGGCTGGATCGGCTCCGCCGTCGTTCCCGAGCTCATCGAGGCGGGGCACCGGGTCGTCGGGCTCGCCCGCTCCGACGCCTCCGCCGCCGCCCTCACCGCCGCCGGGGCGGAGGTCGTCCGCGGCACCATCGACGACCTCGACGTGCTGCGCGAGACGGCGGTCGCGTCGGACGGGGTGATCCACCTCGCCTTCAAGCACGACATCGCCTTCAGCGGCGGCTTCCAGGAGGCGGGCGAGGCCGACCGCCGCGCCGTCGACACCTTCGGCGACGCGCTGGCCGGCACCGACCGCCCCTTCGTCATCGCCTCCGGCGTGGCCGGACTCGCGCCGGGGCACGTGGCGACCGAGCGGGACATGCCCACGATCGACGGCTCGCCGGTGTCGATCCGGGCGACCACGGCACAGGCCGTGCTGGCACTCGCCTCCCGCGGCGTGCGCTCATCCGTGGTGCGGCTGTCCCCGACCTGCCACGGCGACGGCGACAACGGATTCATGGCGACCCTGGTCGCCACCGCCCGGGCCAAGGGCGTCTCCGGTTACCTCGGGGACGGCGCCAACCGCTGGCCGGCCGTCCACCGCCTCGACGCCGCACGCCTGTTCCGCCTGGCGGTCGAGAAGGCCCCGGCCGGCTCGGTGCTGCACGGCATCGCGGAGGAGGGCGTCGCGATCCGTGACGTCGCCGAGGTGATCGGCCGTCACCTCGGCGTCCCGGTGCGCTCCGTGGCCCCGGAGGCCGCGGCCGAGCACTTCGCCTGGCTGGGCGCCTTCCTCGCCTTCGACGTCCCGGCCTCCAACACCCTGACCCGCGAACTGCTCGACTGGCAGCCGACCCAGCCGGGCCTCCTCGAAGACCTCGACAAGGGCCACTACTTCCACCCGCCGGTCACGACCGTCTGACCGGCCGGCCGGCGGCCGAGGACCCCGGAGGCGCCCGCTCCGGGGTCCTTTCCCCCATGCCGCTCTCAGGCGGTCGCCGGGGCCGGCTCGGCGACCTCTTCGTGCTTCGCCGCCGCGGGGCCGTCGCCATTGGCGCCCGCCTTGTTCCCGGCCGGAGCGACCGGGGTGTAGAACACCGAGCCCTGCTTCCGCGTGCGTTCGGCGAGACCCTTGGCGACCAGCGCCTCCAGCGTGTTCCGGACCACCTGGGTCTTGGCCGCACGATCGGGGTGCTGTTCGGTCAGGATGTTGACGACCTCGCTCACCATGCGGGGTTCATGGCTCGTGGACAGGATCTCCTCGAGGAGGCTGACCAGCGTCGGCCCGGACTCCGGCTTGCGGGCCCGTACCGCGCTCTTCCTGCGTTCCCGTGTGGGGGTCTGGACGGGCGCCTTCTTGCGGCCCCCGCGGGGACGGGGGACCGCGGGCTCGGTGACCGTCTCCGCCGCCGTCGCGGTGGTCGCTGTGGTCGCTGTGGCCTTGGCCGTCGTCTTCGGCGTTGTCTTCTTCGCCTTCGGCGCCACGGCGTCCACGGGTGCGGTGGGCGCGGTGGGTGTGATGGGGGCCTCGGGCGTCGCCTCCGCCGCGCCGGTCACCTCGTGCCGCCGGGTGGCCGCGGCGCTCTCCGCGGGCTCGGTGCTCTGCAACTGGGTCAGCCACTCGTGCTCACGGCCCAGTTTGGCCAAGTGGTCCTGCAGCTCACTGATCTGAGCGCGGACGCCTTCCTGTTCGCGGGCGTTGCTGTCCAGGTCGGCCGCGATGCGCGCGGCGCGCGCCGCCGCCCGGTCCTGGATCGTGGTGATGCCCGGCTCGTTGGATTCTTTGGACACGTCAGCCCGCTCTCCTTGTTCCGGTGTTGTTGCCGGATGGTACCTATTCGTTCGTCGAAATGGCGGGTGTTGTACCACAGCGACCCCGAACGTGTGCGTGTGAGGCCTGTGGTGTGCCCGCCGATGGCACACTGCGTGGGCCCACCGCATGCGGTGGTGTGCCGTGGGCGGCAGTGCTCGCTGCCGCGACGTCTGCCCGGCTCCTCCGCTGTGCAGTCCTCACGGCGATACCACTCGGTCGGGTCACCTCTCCCGCGGCCCACGCCACCGTTGGTCTGCTTTCGCAAGGTCTCACACGTCAGGGGTGGGGTCCTCCGCACCGGGGCCGTGCGTCTCCTCACCGCGCCCCGTCGCGACGAGTTGCGCGAGTCGCCGACGCGCGTACGAAGGCTCCACGAGCCACCCGTTCGCGGCCTCCCAGGCGTGGACGGCCGCCCGCGCCGGGGCCAGTCGGCGCGGCGGCAGGGCGTCCACGGGGAGGTCCGCGAGATCGAGGTCGACGTGGTCGACACGGGCCTCGTCCCAGTCCAGGAATCCCACACCGCCCCCGGTCACGCGGATGTTCGCCGCGGCCGGATCGCCGTGCACGACGGCCCGCGGGGTGCCCTCCAACTGCCGCCAGGCCTCCCGGCAGGCAGCGACGGCCCCCTCGGGCATCACGGACAGATCGATGTCGCCGCCGCGTTCGCGCCGGAGCAGATCCGTGGCGGAACAGAAGCCGGGTCGCTGGGACCAGTTCTCGGTGAGGGTGTGCAGGCGTCGCAACTCGGCAGCGACGGCAGGCCAGTCCCGGGGTGCGGGTGGTTCGCCTTCCACCCACGTCTGGACCACGAGGCCGTCGATGTGACGGCGGCCGTCCGCGGCGGGCACCACGCCAGGGACGGTGAAACCGTGAGCGCCCAGGTACTCCAGGAGGTCCAGTTCCCACTCCAGGGCGGCGGACCGCCGCCTGCTGCGCCGTGCCACCCATCTCCGGCGGCCGCGCCGCACCTCCAGGACCTCGTTGCGGTGACCGCCGGACAGCGGCCCGACGACCTGGATCCCGCCCCACGCCCGCAGCCGATCGCGCATCCGTGCATTGTCGCGCGGGCCGATCCCGGGTCCAGGCGGAGCAACCAGGAGGACAAGGGGGTTCTGCAACCGGCCTCACTCCGCTGAGGGTGCCGGTCTGCCGGTGACACCCCTGTCCCACGGAGACACCGAGATTCCGGCGCCTCTCACTGGGCTGTGCTGATCAGCGCCTGCGCCTCGCCCAGCAGTGGCCACGAATACGGCACAGCGGCAGCGACATGATCAGCCAAGGGCCAGTCGGCGTCTCCTCGGCCGAGGAACGACCGGCAGGTCTTCCGGCAACCTCGACGGTCCTCCCCGGCGTGGCGATCCGGCCCCCGGCGCGGAGGTCAGGCTCTGGTGAGGACGAAGAACAGGAAACACAGGAATGTGCCGGACTGCTTCTGTGCGAAGACCTCGGGGAAGCGTTCGCGGGCGCCGGCCGCCGGGGCAGGCTCGCTGATGACGTCGATCCGGAAGCCGGCTGCGGTGAAGGCGTCGGTGATCGCGTGCAGTGGCCTGTCCCAGAAGGTCATCAGGTGTGCGGCGCCGCCGAGTTCCCACATCTCGGAGCTGGAGCGAGTCGCGAAGTAGTCGGTTCCGGGCGGGGCCGCCATCTGGCTGACGAAGGGGTGATTGACGGACGCGATGAGCCGGCCGCCGGGCTTGAGTACCCGTCGCAGTTCGGCCAGGGCGGTCGTCCAGTCCTCCAGGTAGTGCAGGACCAGGGAAGCGACGACGTCGTCGAATTCGGCGTCGGCGAACGGCAATGGGCCGCCCAGCTCGGCACGTTCCAGTACCACGCCGTCGCCGAGCCGCTGCCGGGCCAGCGCCAGCATCCCGGCGCTGGAGTCGAAGCCGGCCACGATGGCGCCCCGCTTGCGCAGGTCCTCGGCGATGGGGCCGGCGCCGCAGCCGGCGTCGAGGATGCGGCGGCCTGCCACGTCGCCGGCCAGGTCCACGATCGCCGGGCGCGCGTAGTAGGCGTTGATGAGGCTGGTCTCGTTCTCGGCCGCGTAGGCCTCGGCGAAGCGGTCGTAGTCGTTCGCCGTCTCCCCGGGGCCCGGGGCAGCTTCGACGGGACTGATCCAGGACACCGGGCCGGGCACATGGACGCCAGCCCGTCCGGCGGTCTCGGGAGCTGCGGGTCCGCCGGTCGTTCCGGGGCGGTTCGGCATGGTCGACCTCGTTCGTTGACGGGAGTTGCGCGGATCGGCCAGAGGTCCTCCCCGGCCCGTGAAGAGCACAGTGGCACCCTGGAGGAGTGATTTGGTTTTGTCAATCACTTGCGTTCCGGTCCTCAATGGCCTGCCGGCACTTCAGTAGACTGCCGGTCGTGACCCAACGCCGGCCGGCGACCGACGCGGAGGCCAAGGCACTCGCCTCCGCCCTCCGCCTGCGCATCCTGCGTATCTGCGCGCGGGAGCCGCGCACGAACAAGGAGATCGCGGCGATCCTCGGGCGTGACCCGGCCAGCGTGCTCCACCACACCAGAACACTGGTCCGCACCGGGTTTCTGGAACCACAGGAAGTACGGCGCGGCGCGCGCGGCGCGCGGGAGATCCCCTATCTGTCGACGCGCAAGACCTGGCGCATCGAGGCCCCCGCACAGGACCGCTCGATGCTCGACGCGTTCCTGGAGGAACTCGCCCTCGTCCCCGCGGCCGAGGCCGAGGGCACCAGGATGGGGCTGCGCCTGCCCCCACCGCAGATGGAGGAGTTCCGCACCCGACTCCAGGATCTGCTGGAGGAGTTCGCCAACCGCCCCGATGACCCTGCCGCGCCTGCCTGGTCGCTGTTCATGGTGGTGCATCCCGACCCGAACCGGCCTTGACGGCGGCGCTGCCCCGCGGCGAGCGGCGCCTCGGGCGCCGACCTCCGGCAGACACGGTTCGGCGCCTTCGCCTCCGGTGATGCCCATCTGCCGACCGGCACTGGCGGGCTGCGCAAGCTGTCCGAGAGGAGCACCGAGAAGCCGCGGACTCTGCGGCTGGACGGGCGACGGATACGCGCGGCCGGCGGGGCAAGGGTTCGGGTGATCACACCGGACGGCCCGGCCGTGCCCTCAGTCGGCGGGCCGGGCCGCGGGCAGCGCGTGATCGATCAGTACGCGCGCGGCTTCCAGGGCGTCATGGCGGGGGTGGGGGTTGTCGAGGGAGGTCGACAGCGCGGTGCCGCCTTCGAGGAGCACGGCCAGATGGCGGCCCAACTGCTCCGGGTCTGCGGCACCGGCGCGGGCGGCGATGTCGACGAGCTGCCGGGTGACGCCCTGCTTGTTGTGCCGGACCAGTTGCCGTACGTCGGGCATGGTGCCCGCCGCTTCCACGGCGGCGTTGTGCAGCGGGCAACCACGTGTGCTCACGGTGCCCGAGGGTCCCTGGGCGGCGTCGGCGATCATGGTGAACAGGGCCAGCAGCTGGTCCCTGGGGGTGAGCCCCGCCCGGGTCAGATGCTGCTCGATCCGCTGCGTCAGTCCCGTCTCGTAGCTGCTCAGGTACTCCTGCACCAGCGCCGCCTTGGTGGGAAAGTGCTGGTAGAAGGTGCGCGTGGAGACCTCGGCGGTCTCCACCAGGCGCGCGACGCCGGTCGCGTGGATGCCCTCCTCGTAGAACAGCTGCGCGGCCGCCCGCAGGATGCGCTCGCGCGCCCCCCGGCCGCCGCGGCGCCGGGTGCCGGATGTGCTCTCGGTCTCCACGGCAAAAGTATAGCAGTCGCTTTACTTCGACGGCCGGGGTGTATTAGCGTCGAGGAAAGCGATCGCTTTACCCGGCTGGACCGGGGCCGGCGCCGATCGACGTGGTGTCGCGGCCGCCGGGCGACGCTTTGATCCGCCACGATCCGACTTCGAGAGGCCATCACGATGCGAGCTGTCCAGTACGACCGGTTCGGTGACTACGACGTGTTGCGCCTGGCCGACGTCCCCAGGCCCGTACCCCAGGACCAGCAGGTTCTGGTGCGGCTGGCGATGGCCGGCATCCACCCGCTGGACAACACCGTGCGCTCGGGGAAGATGCCTCCCGGTACGGTCAAGCCCTTCCCGGTCACGGCGGGCAGCGTCGGCGTGGGAACGGTCGAGGAGCCCGGTGCGCTCGGTCCGGCGGCGGGGACCCGGGTGATGATCAGCGGCGGCCGCTACGGCATCGCGGCCGACGGCACCTGGGCCGACTACGTCGTGGTCGACCCGGCCCACCTGGTGCCCGTTCCCGAGGCGATCGACGACACCGGCGCCGTGGCACTGTCCGCGGGCGCCGGTTACCTCACCGCCTGGCTCGCGCTGACCGAACTGGCCGGGTTCCGGCCGGGTGCCACCGTGCTCGCCCCGGGAAGCGGTGGCGCGGTGGGCCAGGGCGGCGTCGAGATCGCCAGGCGGCTCGGCGCGTCCCTCGCGATCACCACCGCGACCTCCACGGCCAAGGCCGAGCTCGCGCGGGCGGCGGGATACGAGGTCATCGACCTCACCGCAGAATCGCTGCGCGACGGTGTCGCGCGGCTCACCGGCGGCAAGGGTGTCGACATCGTCCTCGACGGTGTGGCCGGGCCGATCACCGGTCAGGCGCTGGGCGCGCTCGCCAGGGGCGGAACCCTGGTCAGCATCGGCTACTCGGGCGGAATGCGGGCGGAGATCAACGTCACCGACCTGATCTGGAAGGCGGCCCGGGTGTGCGGCTTCCAGTTCGGCATGTTCACCCAGGAGCAGATCAACGCGGGCAACGTGAAGCTGCTGGACATGCTCGCCCGAAAGGAGATCCATCCCCTTGTCGACCGGGTCTTCCCTCTGGAGCGGGCCGCCGAGGCCCAGCGCCACCTCATCGAGGGGGGACCCTTCGGGCGGGTACTCCTCGCCCTGTGACGCCGCGCAGTACCCGAACGAAGGAGGAAGGCCCGTGAACACCCCGAAGCCCCTGGCCTACAGCACCCTCGTCGTGGACGGCGCGCCGCGCGCCGGGGCGCAGCGCCTGCCGGACGGCGGGCCGATCGTCTCCTCGCCGATCACCACGACGCTGATCCACGGGGAGACGGACGCCGTACTCGTCGACGTTCCGTTCACCCGCGACCAGATCAAGGAGACGGGCGACTGGATCGAGGCGTCCGGCAGGCGTCTGCGCCACGTCTACATCACCCACGGCCACGGTGACCACTGGTTCGGCACCGCCGAACTGCTCAAGCGCTTCCCAGGGGTCACGGTCCACGCCACCGAGGGCACCATCGGGCTCATGCGCCGGCAGGCCGGTGAGGGCCGCGAGCAGATGTGGGACGTGCTGTGGCCGGGGCTGATCCCCGAGAGCCCCGTCCTGGCCGAGCCCGTCCCCACGGGCGGGCTCGAACTGGAGGGCCGGGCGCTGTGTCCGGTGGAGGTGGGGCACACCGACACCGACTCGACCACCGTCCTGCACGTGCCGTCCATCGGCTTGGTGGTGGCCGGGGACGTCGCCTACAACGGCGTCCACCAGTATGTCGTCGAATGCGGGGACGACGGTCTGCAAGCGTGGCTGAGGGCCCTGGACCAGGTGGAGGCACTGAACCCGACCGCCGTCGTGGCAGGTCACAAGAACAGGGACCTGCCCGACTCCCCGGCCGTCATCGGACGGACGCGGCAGTATCTGCACGATGTGGCCGAGCTGCTGGGGACGGCTTCCGGCGCGCGCGAGTTCTACGACGAGATGCTGCGCCGCCATCCGGACCGGATCAACACCGGCCCGGTCTGGTACGGAGCCGTCGCGCTGCTGGGTGAGTGATCCCGCTCGCGGCGCCGCCGCCCGCCGCGCGATGTCGGGCATCGTCATGCCGCCCTTCGAGTCCGGTGGCCCGCCCGGTTGTCAGGAGTCAAGGCGATAGGCTCTTACCGCAGGGGCGAGAAGGAGGACGAGATGAGCACACCGGTCCTGTGGCCTGCCTCCGCTCGCTACGAGGACGCGGAGAGCAGTGCCCCGGGCGGACTGGGATTCGTCCAGGACCTGCTGAACACGGCGAGCCTGGGCAAGCCCCGGCAGGCGGACCTCCTGGAGTCGCCCGAGTCGGCGCGGCAGTGGCTCGAATCGTCCTTCGACGTCCTGCGCCGCGTCGACCCCGGCGCCCCCGCGGCGCCGCACGACCTGGACCCCGAAGGCCTCCGGCGTGTGCTGTCGCTGCGGGACGACCTGCGCACCGTGCTGTCCTCCGGCCCCGCAGGCGAGCCCTCGGAGGCCGTGGCCGTCCCCTCCATCGAGACGACGGCCGCGGTCGGTCTGGGCGCGGAAGGCGCACGACTGCGTCCCCACGGGGACGGCGTCGAGGCCGTGCGCTCGTACGTCCTGATCCAGTTGGTGGCCGCCTCCTACGGCGGGACGCTGCGCCGGCTGAAGGTGTGCGCGAACCCCCGCTGCCGCGGCGCGTTCTACGACCGCTCCAAGAACTGCTCACGTGTCTGGCACAACGTGTCCACCTGCGGCAACAGCCAGAACGTACGGGCCTACCGGGCCCGCCTGAAGGAGCGCGGGCTGTCCTCGGCGCAGTGAGGCAGTGAGGCAGTGAGGCGGACTGCCCCGCGCTCACCGCGTGGGGACCCCTGTTCACCCGTACCTCTCCTCCGCGCCGAGCGGTGCCACCTCCACCCGTGTGACGGCCGGTACGCGCGGCCACCGGGGACATCATCGTGAATCGTCACCTGTTTGACAGGTGGCGTGGACGGCTGCGATCATCACGTCACTGCCTGAACGGGTGACGTTCGGGCTCCCGGTGGCGAGAGGAAGACAGATCATGGCGATCAACTACACCGCTGTTGTGAACGTGACCGGCGAGGGCCGCAACGGCGGACGCGTCCAGTCCGACGACGGCCTCCTGCGGACGACGCTGTCCCTCCCGAAGGAACTGGGTGGCGCCGGTGACGCCACCAACCCCGAGCAGCTCTTCGCCGCCGGGTGGGGCTCCTGCTTCCTCGGCGCCCTGCGCCTCGTCGCCGGGCAGCGAGGGATCAGGCTGACCAGCACCGCCATCGACACCGAGATCACGCTCGCCCAGGACGACACCGGCGCGTTCGGTCTCGCCGCCGTGCTCAACCTCGAGATCGGCGGCGTCGACCAGGCGACCGCCACCGCCCTCGCCGAGGCCGCCCACCAGACCTGCCCCTACTCGAAGGCGACCCGGGGCAACATCCCCGTCACCGTCAACGCCACCGCGGTCTGACCCGCCGCAGCGGGCAGTCAGAGCAGTCAGAGCAGCTGTCTTCCAGGAAAGGGAAAACCCCGTGTCAGTCGTGCGTTTCCACCTCGTCTCCTCGCTCAGCCCGGCGGACGCCCTGGCGGTGCTGACCGACTTCGGCCCCTCGCGCGCCGAGAACTGGCCCACGATCGACGCCGTCACCGTCCACGCGATCGGCGACACCTGGGCCGAGGTGACCGAAGGGACCACCTCCGCCTGGGAACGCGCGCGCTACGAGTGGGACGCCGCGAGAGGGAGGGTCACCGTCACCACGCATGAGTCGAAGGTCTTCGGGCCCGGTGGCGGATGGGTCTTCCAGTTGACCCCCGAGGCCGCCGGCACGCGGATCGACGTCGAGCTCACCCGGGAACCGCGCACGCTCAAGGGCAAGTTGCTCGCCGGGCTGCTGCCCGTCGCCGCCCCGTCCCTGCGCAAGTCCTACCGGCGGCCGCTGAAGGCCGCGTAGTCAGTCGTGCGGGACGACCACGACCTGGTGGTCGTCCTCGTAGATGATGCGCCCGGGGCGGGACGACTCGAGCCGCTCGCACGCCACGTGATGCCGCGCGAGCAGTTCCAGGTAGCCGGCCGTGCGATCGAGCAGTTCGCCTGCGGTGTGTTTGAACCAGGCCGCCGCCCCCGGGTTGACCGCCCGGTCGTACACCGTCGGGTCCACGGTGCTCGGATTCGTGTAGTGGGCCTCGTACCAGGCGTTGTTCTCCCGCCAGAACCGGTCGTCCTCCGCGCTGAGGACGCCGCTGCGCCCCAGCCCGTTCACCAGGGCGAAGAGTCCCGGGTGCCGGCCGTGCCGGTTCGGCACCGTCGCCTGGAATCTCACGTAAACGGTGTCCTGCGTCATGGCTCCGCCTCCCCGGCTCCGTCCGTCAGCGGGGCAGGCTGGCATGTGCCGGGCCGGTGCGCAAGGCGGGGAGCGTATGTTTGCCATTCGTCGAACGTCACATGCGGGGTACGATGAAGCGGTGAGAAGGAAGCATGAGCACCCCGACCTCGCCGACGTCCAACTCACCGATGTGACGGCTGCGTTGAGCGATCCGATCCGTGTCGGGCTCATGCGCGTCCTCGCGGACGGCGTCGAACGGGGGTGGAGCGCGCTCCAGGTCCCCGTCGGCAAGTCCACCCAGAGCCACCACCTCGCGGTGCTGCGTGCCGCGGGCCTGATCCGCACCCGCGAGGAGGGCACCCGCTGCTACGTCGTGACACGGTCGGCGGAGGTGGAGCGGCGCTTCCCCGCACTGCTGAGGTCCGTACTCGCCGCGGCGGGCCGCGACGACGTCGGCGCGGACGTCTGGATCAAGGAAACGGCGCCCCGGGCCGGCTGAGCGCACCCGAGGACGACGCCCGCCACCGGACCCGTGCGGTCCGGTGGCGGGCGCCGCTCTTTCGCCGGCCCTACGGCCGGTTGAGCCGGATGGAGTTGACGGGAGTGAGGTCCTCCGCGGCCCAGCCCCCGGCCGGGATGGTGTCGCCGGTGCAGTTGCCGCCGTTGGAGCCGAAGCAGATCGTCGCACTGGCACCGCCGGTCTGGTTGTTGATCACCCAGTGCCAGCCGAACTGGTTGACCAGGTTGTGCGCCCCGTACGAGTAGTAGGCGCTGGTCAGGGTGCTGCTGCTGGCCGGCTGGTCCTGCGCGTAGACGCAGACCGCTCCGGACGGGCAGCCGTACAGGTCGCCGGCCGCGTGGGCCGCGCCGGCCCCCGTCAGCACGGTGGCGGCGACCGTCGCGGTGACGGCGGACGTACCGAGTAACGCGCGCAGGCTCTTCCTCATGACGTTCTCCTTCGTCTCGGGATGACCGATGGGATGTACGGACGTGCGGGTGACGGATCAGGCGCAGGCCGGGACACCGTTGAGCCACGCCGGGCCCTGGATGTAGATGTTGGTGACCCATGCCCGGTAGTCCGGCAGGTAGGACCAGGCGTCATTGGTCCAGCCCTCCGCCGTCACCGTCTCGGCGTGCTTCTGGCAGCTGATCCGGACGGTGGTCGGTCCGGGGAAGGCGTAGACGCGGGGGCTGGTGGTGGAGGCGGCGCTGTGGGTCCAGACGGCCGTGCCCCAGGTCCGGAAGGTGGGTTCGGTCACCGGCCCGCCGTTGACGCGGACCGCCCCGAGGTAGTCGCCGGCCCATCGCACATCGCTGACCATGATGTGCGTTCCGGACTCGCGCGCCTCGACCATCTTTCCCGCGCCCAGGTAGATGGCCACGTGATGGACGGTGCTCGGGGTGCCCCAGGTCAGCAGGTCACCCGGCAGGAGCGGCGCCGCGCCCTGCGCCGGTGTGAAGCGCTGTGCGGCGTGCGCCGTGTAGTACTGGGTCGCGGCGGTGCCGTTGAGCATGTCCTGGCCGGTGGCCTGGGCATAGGCGTACCGCACGAGCCCGGAGCAGTCGAAGCCGAGTCGGTTCGGATCGTCGTCGCTGTCGGGGTCGGTCGGGTCGATCTGTCCGTAGGTGGCGCCCGGCGTGCTGCCGTGGCCACCGCCCCATGTGTACCAGACGCCGATCTGCCCGCAGGCCGCCTGCACCGCCGCGACGGCCGTCGCGGAGGCGCCGGGCGCCAGGACGTCGCAGCCTCCGGCCGCGGCCACCGTGCGGACGGGTGCCGCCTGTCCCGCCGACACCATCGGCCAGCACAGCAGGGCCAGTGCCCCGACCGCTGCCGCCACCGCTCTGATCCAACCCCGCATGGTTTCCAGCCCCTGCCCCCGGCATGCGCCGCCGAGGCGCACGCGCTCCTGTTCGAGAGTCGATCCGGCCTTGCCTGAACCGGTCGGGTGACCCGTCCTTCCGGCCCTCCGAGCCTGGGTGCCGCCACCGGGGACTGTCGAGGCGTCAGGCGTTGCCCGGAACGGCGGGCAACGGGAAACGACTCCGGGAAACTCCCGTGACCTGCCGACGCTTCGTCACCGCCGACAGGGCGGCCGGCGTGGGCAAGGGACGGGCGTGTCCATGGCGGTTCAGAGAGCGCCCGGGGATGGCGATGATCCAGCCGGTCCGGGCCGTGGAGCCCGACGGTTCCCGGAGCGCCGGAGCGCCGGAGCGCCGGAGCGCCGGTGCGGCAACCGGCGCGACCGGGCGGTCCCGGCGGCGCGTGCCCGACGCGCGCGGACGTGCCCCCCGTGCCACGATGAGCGGGAAGGACGCCTTGCGTGCCGTACCACTCACTCACCGGACGTGCGATGAACTCCATGCGGGTGGCCCAGGTCTCCGAACCGGGCGGACCATTCGAAATCCTCGAGCGCGACCTCCCGGAGCCCGGCCCCGGCCACGTCCGGATCGCCGTCGAGGCATCGGGCATCTGCCATTCCGACGTCGGCTTCGTCAACAACGCCTACCCCGGCGTCTCCTTCCCGCTCGTCGCGGGCCACGAGGTGGCCGGGCGCATCGACGCCCTCGGTGAGGGCGTGCGGTACTGGGCGGTCGGCGACCGTGTGGAGGTCGGCTGGTTCGGCGGACACTGCGGACACTGCCTGCCGTGCCGCGAGGGCGACTTCATCGACTGCCGGAACCTCCAGGTGCCCGGCTGGGCGTACGACGGCGGCTACGCTACCCACATGGTGGCACCGGTCAACGCGCTGGCCCGGATCCCCGACGGCCTGACGGCCGTCGACGCCGCGCCGCTCGGCTGCGCGGGCGTCACGACGTACAACGCCTTCAGGAAGAGCATCGCACGGCCCGGCGACGTGGTCGCCGTGATCGGCGTCGGCGGGCTCGGTCATCTGGCGGTCCAGTACGCGGCGAAGTCGGGATTCGAGACGGTGGCCGTCGCGCGTGGTGAGGACAAGCGGGACCTGGCCGTGAAACTCGGCGCCCACCACTACATCGACAGCTCCTCCACCGACACGGCCGAGGCCCTGCAGGCGCTCGGCGGTGCGACCGTCGTTCTCGCCACGGCCTCCAACTCGCAGGCCATGGCGGCGGGGGTCGACGGGCTCCGGCCCGGCGGGGAGCTGATCGTCATCGGCATCGCACCCGAGCCGATGCCGATCACCCCGGCCCAGCTGATCATGATGTCCCGTACGGTCGTCGGGCACCCTTCCGGCACCTCGCGCGACGTCGAGCACGCCATGAACTTCAGCGCGCTCGCCGGGATCCGCCCGATGACCGAGACGGTGCCGCTGGAGGGCATCAACGAGGCGTACGCCCGCATGACGTCCGGCGCCGCGCGCTTCCGCATGGTCGTCGAGCCCTGAGCCAACGCCCGGGTACGGGCCCCGGCGTCGCCTCAGCGGTAGGGCCGGTCCGGGGCGCCGTCGACCCGCCGGACGCCCCGGGCGTCGTCCATCCAGCTCGGCCGGCTCCGCAGGAACGACAGGTCCTCGCCGGACGGGTCGGTGCTGTCCCGGAGTCGTTCGCCCTCCGCGGTGGTGAGCGGGCTGTACCAGGTCGTCAGGTCGTCGTTCCCACCGGACCAGTCGGGGTACTCGTGGAAACGGTGGAACCAGAACACCAGGCAGGCGCCGCAGCGCAGCAGGGACTCCTGGTCGTGGGCCGATCCGTACAGCGTCCGCACCCAGTCGAGTTCGGGCGCGGCGCAGCAGTCGAGGTAGCTCGGGGTCGCCATGGAGCCGATCCTCGCACCCGTCCCGCCGCGCGCTCGTCGGCGGAGCCGACGTGCGGGCCGGAGCCCTCGCGACGGGTGGGGTACAAGGCAACTCCGCAGTATTTCCGGGGCGGTTGAACGCTCCGGGGGTCGCGTGCGTATTGGGCGGTGGCTTGCTGTGTCAGGCCGTCACCCATCGGGCGCAGGAGGATTCCTTGGGACGCAACACGCGCAGACGTGCTACCGGTACTCGGAGCGGCACATTCGTGGCCGTCGCCCTGATGCTGGGAGGCGGGGTGCTGGTCACGGCGAATGTCTTCGCCTCCGCGACCGAGGGTGACGCGACCGGCGATCCGGGCATGCAGATGGCCTCACCGGCCGCGCAGGCCATGACGGTCGACTGCCCGGACGTGGGCAACGCTCTGACCTCCGTACCGGAGGGCGCCAGGGAGAACGTCGACAAGGAACTCGCGGCTCTGGACGGACAGATCGCCGAGGCCTACCAGCGGCTGAAGGAGTCGTCGGCGGCGCAGCAGCAGGATGCCGCGTTCGCCGACAACGCCATCCTGGGCCCGCTGAAGGACAAGCGCGCCGCGACGATCGCACGGATCCTGGACGCCATCGACCAGGAGGGGGACCGCCCGCAGGGCGTCGACGGCCTCGCGGCGTGCAGTCTGCGTGCACCGGAGACCCAGAGCCCGCCGGCCGCCGAGCAGCCGACGGCGCCGGCCGGCGGCCAGAGCAGCCAGGGGGCTCCGGGCGATCAGGGCGGTGGCGCCCAGGGCGGCCAGGGCGGCAACGGCCCGGTCGCGGCGGACTACGCCGACATCATGAGCGTGCCGTCCGACGCACCGCGCTCACCGCGGCCGACGGACGCCTCACCGGGCACCTTCACCTCCGACTGCGGTGTGAACGCGGGCGGCCTGTTCAACTCCGACAACATCATCGTGGCGCCCGGAGTGACCAACGGCGCGCACCACTTCCACGACTACGTCGGCAACCAGGCCAACAACGGCCTGGCCACCATCGACGACCTGGCGAAGGCCGAGACCAGCTGCCAGGACCAGGGCGACAGGTCGTCGTACTACTGGCCCGTGCTGCGACTGCAGAACGGCACCGTGGAGCGCGACGCCGAGGCCCCGGGCGGCGGAACCGAGGGCAACGCCGGCCAGATCGTCACGCCCAAGCAGGTCACGCTGACGTTCGTCGGCAACCCGCTCACCAAGGTCACCCCCATGCCGCGCCTGCTGCGCATCATCACCGGTGATGCCAAGGCGTTCGTCAACGGCCCGGCCAACGCCAACGCGTCGTGGAGCTGCACGGGTCACGAGGACCGGCAGCTGAAGGACAAGTACCCGCTGTGCCCCGACGGCAGTGACGTGGTGCGCACCTTCCGGTTCCAGAGCTGCTGGGACGGGCGGAACGTCGACAGCGCCAACCACCGTACGCACGTGGCCTTCGCCGACCCGGCGGGCAACTGCCCCCAGGGATTCGTGGCCATCCCGCAGTTGGTCCAGCGCATCGTCTACGACGTGGACGCGCCGAGCCTGTCGGACGGCGGGCGCAGTGTCCCGTTGTTCGCGGTCGACTCCTTCCCGGAGAACCTGCACAAGCCGATCACCGACCACGGCGACTTCATCAACATCTTCGACGAGAAGCTGATGCGGGAGGCGGCCGACTGCATCAACGAGGGCCGTACCTGCGGTGCCGGTGAGCAGCCGTCGCAGGAGCCCTCGGACGAGCCGCCGGCCTCGGAGCAGCCTCCGGCGTCGGACGAGCCCCCGGCCTCGCAGGAGCCGACGGACCAGCCCCCGGCGTCGGACGAGCCGACGTCCGGAGCCGGAGACGCGACCGGCGGGAACGGGAACGGGAACGGGAACGGCGGGAACGGTGGCCAGGATGCCGGTGACAACGGGAACGACGGGTACGGCACGGACTCCTCGGCGGGCGCACCCCAGGACGGGCAGCCCGGTGACGACGCACCCGCCGTGCCCGGTACGGTGACGCCCAAGGCGGACCCGGCACCGCCGGCGACCCAGGACGCCACGGACAACCCGGCGGCCGTGGTCCCCGAGGAGCACCACCACGACCACCAGTCCGCCGCGGCCACGGCCGGGGAGACGCCCGCCGCCGTGCCGGCCCCCAGCCCCGCCGGGCAGGCCGGTCAGCAGGAGATCGGCGGCGGGCTGGCGGACACCGGGGCCGACCTCTGGCCGGCGGCGCTCGGAGCGGTACTCGCCATCGCGGGATTCGTCCTGCTCCGCAGCGTCAAGCGCGGTTCCCGGTAACCCTCGCCCGCGGAGCCGAACACAGGGTCCCCCGGCGGACCGGCACATCGCCGGTTCGTCAGGGGGGCCGCCGCGTGATCCCGCACGTCACAGGGGCACGTCGGACCGCGTGGCGCCCCTCCGCCAGACGAGGACTTCGGTGCTCGGCAGCCGCTCGCTGAACCGGCCCGAGGCGGACGTTTCCCGCAGCAGCCGGCGCAGGTCGTCCTCGAAGCCGCCCCGGCGCGGGCCGAAGAGGTGCGGCGCGGAGAACGACATGGAGAACGCCCACGCGATCACGTCGTCGCAGGTGCGTTCCAGCGCCTGCCCGCCGGGAACGAGATGGCGTCGCGGTCCTGAGAATCCCGCGCGGGAGAGAATCGCGGCCTCGCCACCCGGTGTTCCCCGGGGCAGCGTTCCCCGGCCGGCGCGCCGGACCGGACCGAGGTACTGCCGGACCAGTTCCTCGATCGCGGCGTACGGCACGGCCGGGTGCGGGAGGCCGTCGACCGGCCGGGACTCCGCCTTCGCGTCGGAGACGTGCACCAGCGCGCCGCCCGGCCGGAGCATGTCCCGGACGGTGGCCGCGACCAGGTCCCGGTCCATCCAGTGGAAGGACTGGCCGAAGGTCGCGACGGTGAACGTGCCCAATCCCGAAGGCAGTTCCTCGGCCCGGGCGCATACCCACCGCGTCCTGTCACTCATGCCGACGCCGACGGCATCCCGCTCGGCCTCGGCGATCATCCCGCGGTCCGGGTCGACGCCGACGGTCTCGGCGAACAGATGCGCCAGGCTCAGCGCGAGGGTGCCCGGCCCGCACCCCACGTCGATGAGGCGCCCGCGCCCGTCGAGCGCGAGTTCCCCGGCGAGCGTGTCCACCAGCCCGGGAGCGTAGGGAAGCCGCCCGCGGCGGTAGTAGGGAGCCGTGCCCGAGAAGAGCGTGTCGTCCCACTCCCAGTCGGTCGCCGCCACGTCCGTCCACCGCCCTCACCGGGAACCGGAACCCTCGGACTGCCGATGATTCCACTGGTTCGCCCGATTCCGCTCGCTCCAGGACCGGGGGCGGGGCCGGCGCTCGCAGCGTATGCAGCGTGCGCCGCCGGCGGTCAGCGGTACATCCGGGCTCCGCCGTTCTTGCCCTGCGCGCCGAGTTCCAGCACTCCGCCGTCGTCCGGCATCACGTACACGGTGCCCGTGTGGAGCGCGTCGGAGCCGACCACCCCGGACGGCAGAGCCGCGACGGGCGTGAGGGTGCCGGTACGCGGCTCCACCTGGACCAGTTGCGGCGATCCGGCGGAGGACACCGCGTACACCGAGTCGTCCCCCGCCACCGTTGTGGCGAGCGCGGCCGAGCGCAGGGTCCAGAGCTTGGTGCCGGTGGTGACGTCGAAGGCGTCGACCTCCAGGTGGTCCGCGCCCAGTGCCGGGGTGATCAGGACGTCCCCGACGAGCCGGGCGGAGTGGTCGGCGTCCGTGTCGTTCCCGGAGAGCGTCTGGGAGTTGCCCACGGCCAGCTTGCGACTTCCGCCCGCGGCGGTGAAGACCCGGGTGCTGTCCTCGTCCGGCGTGTGCAGGGACGCGATGAGGGGGGAGCCGGAGAAGGCCTGGAGCACGTCGGTGTGGGTGCGCTGCGGAAGGGCCCAGAGCAGTCTTCCGGTCCTGCCGTCGTAGGCGCGCAGGGTGAACTTGTCCGTGCGGTCGGCGCAGTAGTCGTCCACCAGCACGACGCCGGCGCTGCCCGAGGCCCGGACGTTGCAGTAGTGCCCCCGGGCCCGGTAGCCCCAGACGGGGCGACCGTTACGGACGTCGAGGCCGCCGAGGAAGTTCCCGCTCACGATCGTGGCGACCTCGCCCTGGAGGTACGTCCGGGCGGCTGTCGCCGTGCGGTGCCCGCGGTCGACCAGGGGGCTGGTCCACCGGACCCGGCCGGTGGCCGCGTCGATACCGGCCAGCGCGGTGCAGGAGTTGCCGTCCGTGCCGAGCGCGACCGTCCCGATCCCGTCCGCGGAGAGCGTCGGTGACATCGCGCAGGGCACGGTGCCCGCCGACCGGGGGAGGGCGGCCTTCCACGCCTCGCTGCCGTCGGACAGGTGGTAGGCCCTGATGCCGCCGCGGGTGCTCGCCCGGATCAGCAGTTCACGGGTGACCCAACTCCCGATCAGGGCGTCGTCGGCGGCCGGCGCGGGCACCCGCCAGGCCTGGGTGAACTGCCGGGACGCGACCGGCGCGGCGTCCTTCCGGTCCAGGGCGACGGCGGTGGCGCCGCCGGCCACGAGGACGGCGAGCGTCAGGGCGACGCCGGCCACGCGCCTGCCCCTGCGGGGACCGCGCGTGGGCCGAGTGCGTACCGGCACGGGCAGCGGCGCGGCCTGCGGGGCGGGGGCCGGGGCAGGGACGGCCGGCGCGGCCGCCGACCGGGCAGCGACGGCACCGGGGGAGGGTTCCGCCCACTCAGGGGGCAGGTTCCACTCCTGCGCCCACTGCTCCGCCCGCGCGCCGGACCCGGGCGCGGGCTCCTGGCCATATGCATCCGACGGCAGGTGGCGGGAGTTGCGGGACTGCGGTTCGCCGGGCCAGGCCGGCCACGCCTCCCACGGCTCGGGCTTCGGCTCCGGCTGCGGCCCGCCCTGCCCGGACGACCAGGAACCCTGGTCCGGGTACTCCCGCGGAACACCCCGTCCCGGCGGCCCTTCCGTCGTCATCCCTGTACTTCCGCTCTGCTCGGCTCTGCTCGGTTCTGCTCGTCACGTGTCGTGGCCTCGGCCGGCCCGGCGCGTCATCGCGGGGCGCACCGGCGGGCCTGCGTCCGGCGGGTCCGCCCCCGCGGTTCAGCCGTCCTTGAGGGGGTGGCCGAAGCCGGCCCGCTCCGACTCCACGCGGAACGCGGCCTGGGCGCCCACCGATGTGTCGATCCGCCAGTCCATCGGCAGCGAGCTGCCGGGCCAGTTCTTGCGCTGGTCGTACCAGACCAGTCCGATGACGTCCGCTTGCGCGGCTCCCGTGAACAGGTCGCGGATCTGCGCCTCTTTGCGACCGCTCTCCGCCACACCGGTCTCCGTGATCAGCACCGGACGGTCCGAGAAGCGCGCGATCTCGCGGAGCGTCGGTGTGAAGAGGCCGGAGAACGCCGCACCGTCGATCGGTCCGTAGTAGCCGATGACACCGACCCAGTCGACGTAGGCGTCGCCCGGGTAGTAGGGCCGAAGTCGGGCCCGGGTACCGGAGTCCACCACGTGCGGGCTCCACACCCAGACCACGTTGTCCGCACCGGCACTGCGTACGACGTCGTGGAGGTGCCGCCAGGCCGCGACGAAATCGGCGGCGGTGGCGTGGCCGGGGCCCCAGGAGTTCCAGGGGCCGTTCATCTCACCGGCGAAGGACAGCGCGAGGGGGCCGTCGTAGGCGGCGATCTGGCGGGCGAGACGGCGGATCCACGCGTCGTCCGCGCCCTGGGCGATGTCGGAGAGCGAGGTGTCGGAGGGGACCAACTCCAGCATCGGGAGCTGCCCGTGCTGCCACAGGAAGGCGTTGCCCTCCGTGTCGAAGTCGTCCCCCCAGGAGCCGTAGTACTCGCGGATGTCGGGGGCGCGTCCCGCCTGCCGGGTGAAGGTGGTGACGATGCCGTACTGCCATGGCGACTTGTCGTCGACGACCCCCAGCATGCGGCCCGTCGGGTGCCGCAGGGACGAGACGTCGAAGGGCGCCGCCGGGGCGCTGGAGGAGGCGCCGCCGGCGGCCTGGCCGTCGCACGCGCTCGCGAGGACCGCGGCACCGGCCGCGAGGGCCGCGGCGGCTGCCAGACGGCCGAGGCGGTGAGGGCTGGGCATACGAGGCGTTCCGATCCGGCCGACGGCGAAGGAGGTGACCTCGGGGAGTGTAGGAGACCTGAGTGCGATCTACACACTTTCATTTCAGTAAGATCACATCGTTGGCCGCGGGATCCGGCAAATCGAACATACAGTCCGCTATCCGCCCCGGGGTTGGACTAAGTTCGGCATCCGACCCACCGCGCGGCGACGCGTTCACCGAAAGCCCGAGGCCCCCCGTTGACCAGCACGCTCACCAAGGCGGAGACCTCGCCCGTCTTCGTGGACCGGACCGGGCGCCGTGGCCGGCGTCTGCGCGGCTTCGGCTGGCTGCTGGGCCTCGTCCTCGTCGGCTTCGTCCTGGCCATGATCTCAGGTCTGGTCGGGACCCAGTCGCACGCGCCGGCCTTCTCGATCCCGTCCACCGCGGACACCGCGGAACCCGGGCAGTACGTCAACGCGCCGCTCCCGTCGGCGCCGCTGGGAGCCGCGCCCGTGACCGGTGTCCCGGCCGCCTCCGGCGAGGCGGCCACTCCCACCGGGGTCCCCACCCCGACTCCGTGACAGCCACGACGTCCACACCGCAGCACGCGACACACCAGGAAATCCATGTCACGCCACCAGCGCCACCGGCAGTCCCTCCTGCGGCCACGCCGGCTCGCCGCACCGCCGCTGCGCTTCTTCCTGCCGGTGACCGTCCTGGCGACCCTGCTGGCCCTGCTGGTGCTTCGCGGCATGGCCGGTAACGAGGTCTTCCACGACGAGCGCATCGCGGTCTCCGTGGACAAGGACGCGGTGCCCCGCAGTGTGCTGGTGGGCGGGCCGCTCGTCGACGCGCGCGGCGCGAGGAACGACAAGCCGGTCAGCTACTCGATCCCCGACAAGACCGTCGTGCTCAGCTTCGACGACGGCCCGTCCACCCAGTGGACACCCAAGATCCTCGCCGTGCTCAAGCAGCACGACGTCCGCGCGGACTTCTTCGTCACCGGGTCGATGACCACCCACAACCCCGCGCTGATCCGCAGGATCGTGGCCGGCGGCCACGAGATCGGGCTGCACACCTTCACCCACCCCGATCTGGCGCTGCACTCCGGGACCCGGCTCACCTGGGAGCTCGGTGAGACCCAGCTCGCCCTGGCGGGCGTCGCGGGCATCCACTCCAGCCTGTTCCGCCCGCCCTACTCGTCCACCGCCGACGCCCTTGACGACTGGTCCTGGCCGGTCACCAAGGACGTCGGCGCGCACGGGTACCTGACGGCCTTCATCGACAAGGACACCGACGACTGGAAGCGTCCCGGTGTGGACGCCATCGTCAAGGCGGCCCTGCCCGACCTCGCCGGGCAGGGCGAGATGATCCTGCTGCACGACGCCGGCGGCGACCGGTCGCAGACGCTGGCCGCGCTCCCCGTCATCATCGACAAACTCAAGGACGAGGGCTACCAGTTCAAGACCATCAGCGAGGCGCTCGGAACGGCTCCCGCGAACACCCCGGTCACCGGCTACGACCTGTGGGCCGGCAAGGCGTTCCTGTGGTGCACCGCCTTCTCGATGCGGGTGATGCCCTTCCTGGTCGTGCTGCTCGCCGTCGTGGGGGTCCTGGTCTTCGCCCGGTTCGCGCTGATGCTGGTGCTCTCGCTCATCCACGTGCGGCGGACACGGAAGCCCGGCTTCTCCTGGGGCCCGGCCGTCACCGAACGGGTGACCGTGATCGTCCCCGCCTACAACGAGCAGGAGTGCATCACCAACACCCTGCTCTCGCTGGCCAGGAGCGACCATCCCGTCGAGGTCGTCGTCGTCGACGACGGGTCGACCGACGACACCGCGGCCATCGTGGAGAGCATGGACCTGCCGATGGTCCGGCTGATCCGCCAGCCGAACAGCGGCAAGCCCGCGGCCCTCAACACGGGTGTGGCGGCGGCGTCGAACGACCTCGTCGTGATGATGGACGGCGACACCGTCTTCGAACCCGGGACCGTCCGCGAACTGGTGCAGCCCTTCGCCGATCCCCGCATCGGCGCGGTGGCCGGCAACGCCAAGGTCGGCAACCGGGACACCCTGATCGGCGCCTGGCAGCACATCGAGTACGTCATGGGCTTCAACCTCGACCGGCGCATGTACGACGTGCTCGGCTGCATGCCCACCATCCCCGGAGCGGTCGGCGCCTTCCGCCGCAGCGCCCTGGACGAGGTGGGCGGCATGAGCGACGACACCCTCGCCGAGGACACCGACGTGACCATGGCCCTGCACCGGGGCGGATGGAAGATCGTCTACGTCGAGAACGCCCGCGCGTGGACCGAGGCGCCCGGCAGCATGAGCCAGCTGTGGTCCCAGCGCTACCGCTGGAGCTACGGCACCATGCAGGCGATGTGGAAGCACCGCCACGCCGTCCTCGAACACGGCGCCGCGGGACGCTTCGGGCGCGTCGGCCTCCCCTTCGTCGCCCTGTTCATGGTGCTCACCCCGCTGCTGGCGCCGGCCATCGACATCGCGATGGTGTACGGGGTGTTCTTCGTCGACCCGTACAAGAGCCTGGGCGCCTGGCTCTCGGTGCTGACCCTCCAGGGCTTCTGCGCGTGGTGGTCCTTCCACCTGGACCGCGAGAAGGCCTGGCACCTGATCACCCTGCCCGTACAGCAGGTGGTCTATCGCGTGCTCATGTACATGGTCCTGCTCCAATCCTGGATAACCGCCCTGACCGGAGGCCGGCTGCGCTGGCAGAAGCTGCGGCGCACCGGCGAGGTCGGCCTTGACGTCACCACCTCGGAGATGCCGACATGAGCACGGCCGACCTCGGCGCCGCGGACCTCGGCGACTCCTCGAAGACCCTGACGCTCCGCGTTCCCCGCCTTCCCGAACTCGCGCAAGCGGCGCCGAAGCCGGGCCGGGACCGCTACCTCGACCTGCTGCGCGCGCTGGCCCTGGTCCGCGTCGTGATCTACCACAACTTCAGCTGGACGTGGCTGCCGCTGGTGTTCCCGTCCATGGGCGTGATGTTCGCGCTGGCGGGCTCGCTGATGGCGCGGTCGCTCAAGCGCCCGGCGCTGAGCGTCATCCGCAGCCGGGTGCGGCGTCTGCTGCCGCCGATGTGGCTGTTCGGCGCGGTCGTGCTGCCCGCCATGATCATCGACGGCTGGGGGCCGCACGCCACCGGCCACCCCCACCGGTGGTGGGGCGAACTGGCCTTCTGGATCCTGCCGCTGAGCACCCCGCCCTACGCGGACGCCCTGCACGGCTTCGGCGGCCACCTGCCCGCCACCTGGGCCGAGCAGATCACCGTCCCGCTCTGGTACCTCCGCGCCTACCTCTGGTTCGTGCTGCTGTCCCCGCTCATGCTCAAGGCGATGCGCCGGCTGCCCTGGGTCACCCTGCTGACGCCCCTGGCGCTGTCGGCCCTCCTCAACTCCGGCCTGGTGGACCAGTCGGGGCGCATCATGGAGACCGCCACCGACTTCACCACCTTCGGCGCGTGCTGGCTGCTCGGCATGGCCCACCACGAGGGACTGCTGCGCCGCATCCCGCAGTACGTGGTGCCGTCGCTCGCGCCGTTCGTCCTCGTCGCCGGATACTGGTGGCTGCAGCAACAGCCGGTCGAGGACCCCCGCATCGGCGCCGACCTCGAGGCCGTACCGCTTGCACAGGCGATCTGGTCCTTCGGCTGCGTGCTGCTGCTGCTCCACCTCAGCCCCTCGTGGGAACAGTGGCCGAAGCACCTGGAGCGATTCAACGGTGTGATCAGTCTGCTCAACTCGCGAGCGGTCACCGTCTACCTGTGGCACTGCGTCGCGCTGGTGCTCTGCGAGCCGCTGATCGACCCGCTGTGGAGCAACGGCTTCTTCTACGCCCACCTGCAGTGGCTGCTGCGGAGCCAGTGGTTCCCGCTGATCGTCGCCGTCCCCCTGATCGCCCTCGCGATCCTGCTCTTCGGGTGGATCGAGGACGTCGCCGCCCGGCGCAGCCCGCGGCTGTTCCCGTACCCCCGCAAGGCCAGGGGGCGGCGGCGCCGGGGATAGGGACCACCCGGACCACCCGGACCACCCGGACCACCCGGACCACCGGACCGCGCGGATCGTGCCGGTCCACGACCGGGTCCGGCCCGAGACGCGGTCGTCGGCGCTCAGGCGGTCGATGACCGGCTCGCGCACGCCGGCTGCGGTTGGGCGCCGCCTCGGCGAGGGCGCCGCGGCCTTTCGGGGTGATGGCCGCGGAGGCCGCGCGGGCTCGTCCGGATCGGCTGGTGGTGCAGGCGGCTCTTCTCCCAGCCGAGCATCGCCCCCAAGGGGTACGGGCGCACCGACTCGTCGGCCCCTTCCACGACCGTGCTCTTCGGGCGGATCGCCATCGCGGGCCGCGCCGGTCCGACCCCGTGCGCGGGGCGGCGCGGTCGGCGATCACACCGCGGACCGGCAGCGCCGACGCGCCGGCCACGGCGCCGTCCCGCGCCATGGCGGCCTGAAGTCCCGCTGACGGACCGGGAGCCCCCTACGGTTGCCCGGGCCCGGCGGGGGCAGAGGGGGTCCCGTGCCACTCTCCCAGGCTGTCGATGAGCTGCTCGATCAGGCGCGGGGAGACGCTCCCCGCCCGCATGGTGGCGTGGTAGAGGAGGGGGCCGACCAACATCGCCGAGAGGCCGTGCGGGTCGGCGGCCATGCCGATCTCGTGGCCGGCCACGGCGGAGCGGGTCCGTCCCGGGGCGCGGCGGGGGAGATCCTGCGCGGGTCGCTGTTCGCGGGTGCCCCGGCGGTCCTCAGGACCGCCGGACCCCGCTCGGCTCACGGGCGCGGCCAGGGCCGCCCGTCGAGGCGTTCGATGTCGGTGTTGAAGCGCCTCAGGTAAGCGGCGAAGGCGGCGATGTCCTCGTCCGGCCAATCGGCCATGACCTTGTCCAGGCCACCGATGCTGCTGTCGCGTACCTCGTCGAGCATCTGGGCGCCCTTGTCCGTGATGCGGAACTTCCGGGCCATCCCGCCCTCCGGGTCGGCGATGCGCTCCACGAGACCGGCGCGCATCGCGGCGGCCGTCTGCCGGTTGAGGGTGGACGCGTCGAGGGCGAAGGCGTCGCTCAGCTCGCCGATCGACATGGGTCCCTGGACGCGGATCCGGCTCAGCAGGATGTAGGCGCTGCGCTCCAGCGAGCTGTCCCTGTGGCGCAGGAGTTCGTACCGGCTGAGCAGCATCTGCTCGTACTCGACCTCGTGGGTGGCCCTGCCCATGTGCCTCAGCCTCCTGCCGTTCGCCGGGTCGCCGGCGTGCCTGTTCGGGACCCGGAACCATCCTCTCACAGCGTATGCACCAGCCATATCATGTGCGCGATGCACTTCCTATGTACGATGCACACCGAGACGTCCGACAGTTCGTGCGAGGAGTGCCGTCATGAATGCCCCACAACCGACAGCCCGGGCGGGCGGCGTGGTCGCCACGCTGGCACTGGCCGGCATCACGGCCGCGATCATGCAGACCCTGGTCACCCCGCTCCTCGCCGAGCTGCCGCAGATCCTCCACACCTCGGGCTCGAACGCCGCCTGGGTGATCACCGCCACCCTGCTCGTGGCCGCCGTGTGCGTGCCGGTGTTCGGGCGCCTCGGCGATCTGGTCGGCAAGCGGCGCATGCTGCTGGTGTGCTCGGTGCCGCTGGTGGCGGGGTCGGTGGTGTGCGCCCTGTCCTCCTCCGTGGTCCCCATGATCGTCGGGCGCGGTCTGCAGGGCATGGGCATGGGCATGGTGCCGCTGGGCATCGCCCTGCTCCGCGACGTCGTCCCCGCGGAGAAGCTCAGCTCGTCCATCGCCCTGGTCAGCGCTTCCATGGGCATCGGCGGTGGCCTCGGTCTGCCGATCGCCGCCGCCATCGCGCAGTACGCCGACTGGCGTGTGCTCTTCTGGGGCTCCGCGGGCCTGGCCGCCGTCGTCGCGGTGCTGATCTGGTTCTTCATCCCGGACGTCCCCGCCGGCGCCAAGGGCCAGCGCTTCGACGTCCCCGGGGCCATCGGCCTCGGCGCCGGCCTGGTCTGCCTGCTGCTGGCGGTCTCCAAGGGCGCCGACTGGGGCTGGGGTTCGGCCACCACCCTCGGCCTGCTCGCCGCCGCCGTCGTCGTGCTGATCACCTGGGGCTGGTGGGAGCTGCGCACCCGCGATCCGCTGGTCGATCTGCGGACGACGGCGCGCCCCCGTGTGCTGCTGACGAACGTCGCCTCGGTCTTCGTCGGCTTCGGCATGTACGCCGGCATGCTGGTCGTCCCGCAGCTGCTGCAGTTCCCCAAGGCGACCGGCTACGGCCTCGGCCAGTCGATGCTCGCGGCGGGCCTGTGGCTGCTGCCCGGCGGCATCATGATGATGATCGTCTCCCCGCTCGGCGGCAAGCTGACCAACGCCCGCGGCCCCAAGTTCACCCTGATCAGTGGCGCGTTGGTGCTTGCCGCCGGTTACGGGCTGGCCCTGGTGCTCACGGGCACCGCGTGGGGGCTCATGCTCGCCATCATGGTCGTCAACAGCGGCGTCGGCCTCGCCTACGGATCGATGCCCGCCCTGATCATGAGCTCGGTCCCGGTCTCGGAGACCGCGGCCGCCAACGGCTTCAACGCCCTGATGCGCTCGCTCGGCACCTCGGTGGGTGCCGCGGTGATCGGCGTGGTCCTCTCGCACCTGACCACGACCGCGGGCGGCTACACCTTCACCTCCGAGAGCGGCTTCCGCACCGGACTGGTGATCGGCTGCGGCATCGCCCTCGTCTCCGCCCTCATCGCCGTCGCCATCCCGGCCGCGCGCGCCGCGGCCGGCGGCGCGGGGTCCGCGTCGGCGCCGGCGCCGCAGCAGGCGGCCGCCGAGTCCTGAAGCGCCGTACGACACGGCTCGGTACGGTTCCGCCCGCCACGCGCATCCCTGCGCGGGCGGGCGGCCCGCTGTGTCTGTGGCTACGGGGCGCAGGCCCTGCGTTCGGCCTCTGGGGCCGGCCCACGGCTCCTGGTGGTTTTACCGACTGATCCAGGGGCACGGGGCCAGTGAGAGTGCCCGGAGGTACCGAGATGAGCGCGCAGGAGAAGGTCAAGGCCCAGGCCGAACAGGTCGTCGGAAAGCTCGTACGGAAGGGGGCCCACGCCATGCACAAGGACACCCTCGCGGCTAAGGGCGCGGCCCTCGAAGCGCGGGGCAGGATGCGGAGTGCGAAGGAGGACACCAAGGACTCGTTCAAGCACTGACAGTGTGATGACACGGGATGACCACAGTGTGTGCGGTGTGACCGCGCCGCCGTCCGGGAAGCGGCCGCTCAGGCATCCGGCACGGGCGCCCCGGGGTCCGGGCCCGGGTCCCGTCGCGGCCAGGACGTGCCGAGATCGCGGCGCATGGCCGCCTGCGCTTCCTCGGCGGCCGCGAGGTAGTCGCGCCCCTGCCGGCCGAGCCCCGGGGCCTCGGTGGTGACCCCGCCGGCCACGAGGTCCCGGAGGGAGCGCACCTTCCAGAAGGCCCGGTTGACCGGGTCCATCACTTCCCACGGGGCGATGAGCGCCAGCTCGTAACGCAGCGGGTACAAGTGGCTGGACGCGAACACCTCGTGGGCCGCCGCACGTGCCTCCTCCACCGGGCGTCCGTCGCGGGCGATCTCCCACAATTGCGCGTACACGTCGGCCAACGCACCCATGAACGCCGCATACGCCTTCAGGCGCGTGTCCCGGTCGAGTGCCACGCGGTCACGGCGCCAGCGATGGCGATCGGCGAGGAGCGTGGAGCCGACGCCGATCGCGGCGCCGAGCAACGTGTTCACGGGGGCCAGCCAGTCCATGGGGGGACCTTACGGTGAGGCCGTCCGGCGCAGGAAGTGAACGATCGTGTGCTCAACCACCGGACGCGCGAGGTGAGTCGGGGCGACTCCGGATTCCGTTCCCAGGACCGGGAGCGTGCACGACAGCGTCCGCCCCGCCCGTCCGCCGCCCGCAGGAGAATCGGCATCTGCCGTGCCGGTGCCCGCAACCCCTCGTTCCGTCCTCGCAGTGACCGCCGGTGCCCTCGACCTGGCCGGTCCCTTCGGGCCGTCGCATCGCCGCCCGAGCGGGGCGGCCGCTTTCCCCGCGTCACCGCGGACTTCGACGACGCCGACGCCCTGGCGCACGCCGACCGGGCACGTGCAGCTCCCGCACACGCACGTCCGGTTCCAGGGTTCCGACGGCCGCCCGGGAGCCGACAAGAACCTTGAGAACCTCACCGCGTGACCGTGGTCGTGACGTGGCCGGCAGGACCCCGCTGCACATGTCGTCACGCTCTCCCGCTTCGGCGAGCCCGAACCGGTCGCCGCCCCGGCGAGCGACTGACGTACCGCGAGCGCCCCGGGGGCGAAGGACTGCCGGACCGCTGAAGGTCGTTGCGTATCAGCGGCGCGATGCCGGCGATCGTGCCGTTCCTGCTGCGCCTTGCGGCCGACGCCCCGGTGCCGCCGGGACAGGTTGTTCGACCTGGTTCTCGTGGCCGCGGCCCTGTCCGAGCCGACCGACCCGAGCAGTGCTTGGGACCTCGCGGTCAGCGGCCCCGAAGAGGCTCATCCGGAACGGGCCCAGTGCCGGGCGTCGTTCGCCGCCCGCGCGACATGGGTGCGGCGCCTGCCGGCCGACAAAGGACTGCCGGCCGGGGCTCCGCTGAGTGACGGCGAACGCGCGCGCCTGCTCCGCGCCGCCGGACCCGGTCCGGTCGGCTCCCGCACTCCTCGTCCCGCTGTCGGAGGTGGCTGTTAGCTTGCGGGTGAACTCGGAGTCGGGAAGGTGGGGGACGAGCCGTGCAGGAGCGGACAGCTGATCAGATCCTGGGGGAGAGCTGGGAGAGGTACGCGCGGGAGGAGACGGCCGACGCCGGTCGGGACTATCCCGGCCGGGACACGGTCCTCGAGGTCTTCGGTGAGTCCGCTGCCTTCGCGGAGGTCGTCTCCCCCTTCGGCGCCCGATGGCCGGGGCAGGCGGCAGCGCCGGCCGGGCCCTGGGCGGATCCCGAGCAACTGGCGGCGCAGAAGATCGCCGGCCTGGAGGAGGACGAGGACGGGGAGACAGCGCTCCTGGAGAGGGCGTACCGCAGTGCGGATCTTCCTGCCCTGGCCGAGGAGCGGGACTTGGGAGGGTGCTGGCCCTTTGACGTGGCGGAGATGTGCACGGTCCTCCGGTCCTGGGAGGAACGCTTCGGAATCCGGCTGATCGGCCTGGAGGACGACCGCGTGACCGTCTCGGTGGCAGCACCCGTGAGGACGATGAGCGAAGCGGAGGCCGTGGCCGCCGAACACTTCGCGTTCGCGCCCGACAACATCACCCAGGGGTGCGACGAGAGCCTGGGCGCCTACGCGGCACACCAGGTCCTGGGCCGGCACGTGTGGTCCTTCTGGTGGGACTGAGGGCTGCTCCGCCCGGATCGTGATCCCGGGTCAGGAAGAAAGCCGGGGCGGACTGGGTGGCCGGTCTGGTAGCTTTCGGTTGCCCGTGACGTAGTCCGAGGAGGTGAGACCCATGAACGCGGTATCTGTGTGGGTGCTCCCCCTGCCGTCACGGTCCGGCGATTGACGTAGGTGTCGCTGGGAGCGCCTCGACAACAAGGCACTCCCGAAAGGCACCACTGATGCACTCTTTGCAGTTCACCGCCGAGTCGTCGTCGAACGGCATGGTGGAGCGCGACTTCACCGTGGACGGGGTCCCCGGCGTGCTCTGGTCGCCGGCTTCCGTTGCCGGGCCCGCGCCCCTGGTCCTGATGGGGCACGGCGGCGGCAACCACAAGAAGCACCCGGCGATGTCCGGCCGGGCCCAGCGCCTGGTGGCCGGCGGCGGCTTCCACGTGGCCGTCCTGGACGCGCCCGGTCACGGCGACCGGCCGCGAACGGCGCACGACGAGGCGGAGATCGCCGAGCTGTTCGGGGCGAGGGCGGCCGGCGAGCCGGAAGGCCCGATCGTCGTCCGGTACAACGACCACTTGGCCGGGCTCGCCGTGCCCGAGTACATGGCACTCCTGGACGCCTTGCAGGAGCTTCCGGAGATCGGCGCCGACGGGCCGGTCGGCTACTGGGGCATCAACATGGGCACCGCGATCGGCGTGCCGTTCGTGGCGGCCGAGCCCCGGATCCGGGCCGCGGTCTTCGGCCAGCACTGGCCGGACGCCCTGGCCGAGAAGGCGCGGCGGATCACCGTCCCGATCGAGTTCGATCTGCAGTGGGACGACGAGCACATCTCCCGCGAAGAGGGTCTCGCGCTGTTCGACGCCTTCGCCTCGAAGGAGAAGTCGTTGCACGTGAACTCGGGCGGGCACAAGGAGTTGCCCCGCTTCGAGGCCGACAGTGCGGTCCGGTTCTTCGCCCGGCACCTCGGCGGAGCGGTCACCGCGCAGGCGTGACGCGCGCGGTCGCGGCGTCCGGCCGGTGGGCCGGGCGCCGCGACCCGCCGCACGTCAGGGGTCAGGCCGGCGGGTGGTACTGGCCGGCGACGTCGGTGGTGGTCAGGGCCCTGTCCCACACCTGGACCTGGTCGATCGTGCCGGGCCAGGGGTCGGCGGTGCGGCCGCCGGAGAAGGCGCGGCCGATGGCCAGGGGGCCGTCCGCGGTGTCGCCGGTGAGCTGGGTCCACACGGTGGACTGCCGCACGCCGTCCACGTAGAGGGTGTAGGTGCCCGCGTCCCCGTCGTGCACGCCCACCAGCTGGTACCAGCGGCCGGTCTGTGGCTCCGTGCCGGCGAGCGCGCGGCCCTCGCCGGTCGAGAACGCGAACCGCCTGTCGGCCGCCGAGTACTGCAAGTAGAAGCCGCTGCTGACGGTGCCGTCCTGGCTGACGGCGGTGGCGAACGTGCCGGTCCTGTCGAGCCGGACCCAGGCGGACACCGTGAAGTTGCCGGCGGTGTCCACGACGGGTCCTGCGGTCTGGGCGTACTGGTTCGCGCCGTCGAACTGCACGGCGCTTCCGGAGACGCCGCCGACCCAGGCCGGCGAGCCGGTCAGGCCGGCGTCGTGGGCGCCCGATCCGTCGTGCGCGGTGCTGCCGGCGGCTTCGTCGAGATTCCACGTGCCGACCGGGTCCCGCTGACCGGCCGGGTACGCGACGCGCAGGTTCTGCAGGCGGTGGGTCGAGCGGGTCCCCTTGCCCGCCGCACGGTACGAGGCGGTGGCGGTCAGGGCGGCGGTGCCCGCCGGTTCGGCGCCGGCGGGAGGGGTCAGGAGGTAGCTCCATGCCGCTTGCCCGCCGGGCCGGATCGCGGCGCCCGGGTGCTTCCCGACGGCCTCGGCCGACCAGCCCTGCGGCAGCGAGAGGCGGACCCGCGGGGAGGTGAGCGTACGGTCGGTCGTGTTGCGCACCGTCACCCGGATCGGCGTCGAGGGGTGCACCGTGACCAGTCCGGCGGCGTTGACGGGCCCGACGGCGACGTCGGCGTCGGCACTGGACGGGGCCCACGACTGGAACTCGGTGACGCCGACGAAGGCGCCCGGCGGGTCGGTGAACACCAGCCGGACCCTGCTGGTGGTCACCGTCGGGAACGTGACCCGATTCGTGCCGTTGCCCACCGGCTGGGCGGGGCTGTGGACCTGGCCGGGCACGTCCTGCCAGCCGTCCCGGTCCCAGTACTGCACGCGGTAGGCGGCCGCCGGCCTGACCCCGCCGCCGTCGTCGTATCCGGACCAGCGGATGTCGCCGACCGGGATCGCGGCGCCGAAGTCGACACCGTAGGAGTCGCTGCCGTTGGGGGAGGCGTAGTTGGTCCAGCGGGTGTTCTGCGGGACCTCGTCGTACCAGACCTTGCCGTCCAGGGCGTTCCACGGGTTGTCGTAGGGCGAGGTGTACGAGGCGATGGGCCGGGGGTAGCCGGTGCGCAGCGGGTTGGCGGCGTCGTTGACCAGACCGTCGTCCGGGGCGGGGACGGTGCGGCCGACGCTCACGGTGGTGTCGCGCAGCGTCGTGGACCGGCGTACGAGGTCGCCGTCGACGTACAGGCGCATGCCGGTGCCCTGGTGGTAGTGCGTGCCGTCGCGGTCCCACAGGACCGTGACGTTGTGGCCGTGGTAGGGCACGTTCTCCGCGGCGAAGTGGTCCCAGGAGCCGGGGACCAAGGGCTGCACCTCGAGCGTGTCACCGGACTGCGGCCGCAGCCCCAGGAGGCCGGAGAGCACCAGGTCGTCGAAGGTCGAGTGGTTGTAGTCCTCACTGTGGTTCGTGCCGTCGTAGATCCACGCGTCCTGGTCGGGAGCGTGCGCCTCGGCCACGTAGGGCTTGCCGTTCTTGGTCTGCGTCGCGGCGTAGCGGGCCAGTGCGGCCGCGTAGTCGGCTTTGGTGACGGCCTTCTGCGCCGGCTGGTCGTCGAGCAGGTTCGCCAGCCCGGTGAGCGTCTGCGAGGTGGCGAACGGCCAGCTCGGCCCGTCCCAGCGGCAGCAGTTGCCGGCGTCCTTCATGAAGTACGGGCTGCGGCGCTCGGCGGACGTGGGGCCGTAGGGGGCGGCGAAGCCCTGGGGATCCAGCAGTTGCGACCAGGCACCGGCGGCGGAGGGCTCGGCGGCACCGAACATCCAGGGTATGTAGCCGATCTCCTCGCGCGTGCCGGAGAGCTTGTGACCGGGGTTGCCGTCGCGCGCCATGGCGTAGTAGAAGCCGCGCTCGGGGTCCCACAGCCACGTGTGCATCGCGGACTTGAGCGCCGCGGCCCGGGAGGCGTACTCACGGGCGAGTGCGGTGTCCCCCGCGAGACGTGCGACGGCGGCGATCGCCTGGGCGTCGCCGTACTGGTAGGAGTTGAGGGTCGGCCGGTAGCCCGCGCCGCCGTGATAGGGGTCGCCGGACTCGTAGGAGGAGGCGGAGAACTCCATGGCGTCCCAGACCGGAACCGACCAGTAGAGACCGAGCCGTTCGTCGAATTGCCCGTCCCAGCCGCGGTACTGGCGGACCAACTGCGGAAGCAGGGCCGTCAGGTGTGCGAAGTCGCCGGTGACCTGCGCCTGCTGGTAGGCGGCGGTGGCCAGCCACATGCTGTACTCGTGCGCCCAGTCGGTCGTGTCGGCGTTCACGGCGTCGGTGGCCGGTTTCGGCCCGGCGCCCGGGCCGGTGAGCCAGAAGTCGACGTAGTCGCGGTTGTAGCTCTGGTCGCGCACCCAGCGTCCCTCGGTGACCTGGTGGCCGACGGCCGCGTTGATCGCCTGGTAGGGGGCCGCGTAACCGCAGCAGTCCAGGAACTCGGTGGAGATCCAGCCGTCGGCGGGGCCGGTCCAGCGCAGATGTTCCTTGTACACGCGCCACCGGTAGTAGTAGACGCTCTGCATCGTGCGGTCCGGCAGGTCCACGAACGGCACGTTCGCTCTGTACCAGTCGGGGTCGGCGAAGCCCTCCAGGTACGCGTCGTCATCGAGGAAGTGGGTCCCGGCCCCCACGGACGGGAGAGGGGCCGGTGCGGCTTGCCCCGGCGGCGCGCCGGCCGCGCGCGCCGGGACGGCGACCAGGCTGAGCACGATCATCAGCAGCGCGGTGGCGCTCGCTGCCGATCGGGCGGGGAGACGGAGGACTCGGCCTAACGAGAAAGGCATCGGGCGCGTCCTTTCACTGCCATGCTTACAACGATGTAAACGCACAAAGTTGCTCACGAACACACAGGAGTCGTCAACCCTTCGCGCAAAGGGAGTTGGGAGACCAGGCCTGCGGGACGGCGGGGGCCGAGTTCGACGGGCGGGCGCCACGGAATCGCGGCGGAGGCAGACATCCGATGCGGTTGATCTGTCAAGCCATGGTGGGGAAGGCGATCTCTTCGCTGTAGGGGATGCGCTTGGTCAGGCAGTGGTGGAGGC